>DAOWOO010000239.1 GCA_030642025.1 Candidatus Zixiibacteriota bacterium
CCGTCATCGAGTTTATACTGTTTGATAGCCTCCTTGAATCTCTCCCCCACTCCCCGATTATCAAGATCAATTATGGCAATATGCTCGGTCACATTAGATTTTTTCATGGCCAGCATTGCCGGAAGAACCGTTATTCCAACCATGAAAAGTGGAGTCAAAATTATCCCAATCAGGAAAGTTTTCTTTTTAACGACCTGGGCATATTCACGCTTTATTATAATCCACATTTTTTTCATCGCGGAACCTCCTCCCCTTTGATTTCGCGGGGATTGGCATTGGCCACCTCGATGAAGATGTTATACAGCGACGGTTCCATTAATTCAAACCGCCTAATCTGCACCTTATCGGCAATAGCCTTCAATACTGCCTGGCTGTCGGTATTTCGGGCCAGTTTCAATTCGATATAGTTGTTAAATTCGGTAATGTTAACCACTCCGGGAATATCCGCAGCGAAGGCGCCGTCACCCTCGATATCAACCTGAATGGAATTGGTACCGAATCTTGATTTGATATCGAAAAGTCTGCCGTCGAGCACTTTTTCACCACCGCTTATCAGGCAGATGTAATCGCAGAGTTTTTCGGCCTGTTCCATGACATGAGTGGAGAAAAGAATGGTTGTTCCCTTTTTCCTTTCATCCATGAGAATACTCTTGATAAGCTCGATATTCAACGGATCAAGACCGGAAAACAATTCGTCGAGGATTATCATTTCCGGCTCATGTATCAGGGTCGTGATAAACTGCAGCTTTTGCTGCATGCCCTTGGAAAGCTCCTCGACCTTTTTTTGTCTGTAGTCGAGAAGCGACATTTTATCCAGCCAGCCGTCGATAGTACTGGCTGTCTGGGAGGCGCTGTAACCTTTTAACTCAGCCAGGTAGGTTACTATCTCAACAATGGTCATTTTTTTGTAAAGACCGCGCTCTTCGGGAAGATATCCGACCCGGTTTTTGAAATCGCCGGTCACTCTTTGTCCGTCGGCCGTGATAGTACCAGAATCGGGAGCGATGATATCCATAATCATACGAATGGTGGTCGTCTTGCCGGCGCCGTTGGGTCCGATAATGCCGTAAATAGATCCCCGGGGAACAGTCAGCGACAGTTTTTTTACCGCCTCCTTGGCGCCGTAGTTTTTGCAAACATTGTCCAGCAGTAAGTATGGTTTTTGCTCTATCATATAATATCCTCAAATTCAACAATTACATGTCTAAATGATTGGCCGTCAACAAAAATAATCATAATCCCAGAAGAAGTTTCATGTCCGTGGCATTTTTTATGGCCTGACCCAGATGACAGTTATTAAAGAAAATAAAAAGTTTGTCCGTTTTGCCGCGGAGTTTATCGATTTTTTCCTTCCATTCCTGAAGCTGTTCGGGACTGTAATCATAATCGTAGCGAAGCGCGCCGCCCTCCCACCAGTGTTCGGCGTTGCGGCCATGCAGTCTTATGTAACCCGTTCGGGTGGTATTGAAGCAATCGGGTTTTAACAGCCCCGGCAATTGCGGTTCATCGACGTTAACATACCCGATCTTACTGTCACGCAGTGAATCATACATCTGACGATTTACCCAGCCGTCATGTCGGAACTCGACAAACAGATCATGCGGTTTTAGTAATTCACGGCAGTTTTTAATATATTCCAGACCTGTATTAGTGAATTTGAACGAGTAAGGAAATTGCGCCAATATACCCTTGAGCTTTCCGGCATCTTCAACAGGTTTTAAACATTCTTTAAAGGCTTTGACGGTTTCTTCGATTGATTTTCTTTTATGAGTCAATTGCTGAGGAGCTTTTACCATAAATTCAAAATCTTTCGGGGTTTTCTTTTCGATATTGGCCATCACGGCCGGGTGCGGGATTCGGTAATATGTCGAGTTGATTTCAACCGTGTTGAAATGATTGACATAATAATCAAGCATTTTTCCTTTTTTTATGTCCCCCGGATAAAACGGCCCCACCCAATCATCGAAGCTATATCCCGATGTACCGACTCTGATTTCCATGATTAAACCTATATACCTCGATACGGGTCAGATATTCAATTGTTTTGCTGTCGATCGGGTTTCTTCTGCTGAAAACGGATGTAACCGCATTTCGGGCAAACCCATTTGCGCTGTTTGTGGAAGGTGCGTTTTTCTTCTTTCATTTGAGTCTTGCACCTTGGGCAGGTCATGATATGATCCGGAGGAAATCGGTCAGAAGAAAATCGATGCGGCCGATCAAAGTTGACATCCGCGACATCACCGTATAGCCAAAAGTGGCGCCAAAAAATATCATCAGAAAATACGTGCCGACTTTTGCCACTTTGCCTATGACGCCTTTATGCTCCCGGCTGAAATAAAAGTATGCCAGGGTTGACAGAAGCCCCATAGCCACCACCAGCGCTTCGACATGGAAACCTCTGGCGTCGACCAGCGGCATCACAGAAGCGGATACCTGTTTCAGGGTACGAGCATACAGCATGGCCGGGATGGCCACTCCGGCTCCCGCCCCGATCATCAGCGCTATCGGTATTCTCGACAGCCATGCATACCGATCGGAAAGGCGGCTGAACATCAGAAGGCCGAGAACAAACGGTATAATAAGTACAATTTCTCCTCTTTCGAAAAGAGGGCTGAATAGTCGGTCAACCAGAGTAGTCTGCCAGAATATGACCAGGGTATAGCCGATGGAGAGACCGATTAACAGGTGCTCGGCCATTTTATACACCGGGTTGTCCTTGTACAGAAATGAATAAATGGCCAGGGTCAAGATGCCCGCTATCAGAATACCGATATCCATTTCCCGCCTATTGTTTTTTCCTGCTTTTGAAATACAAAACATTCCCGATAATTATCAGCATAACCACATACAGATGAGCCGAAGTTTGAGCCAGCATGCCCCGGCTTCCTCCGCCTTTCTGCCCTAATAGCTGTTCGTATTCAGCCGCTCCTCTCAGGCCGGCTACAGCCGAATACATCTGACCGGAAGCTAAGTAAGGATCATAGGTAGTAATCATTGCCGCCGTCAGCCCGGCCATTATTTTCTGGTTGTATTTGGCGCCGCCGTATTCAATCCAGTGGACGGTTAACGAGCCGTCGGCAATGGAGACGACCATTTCGATATCATCGTAATTTTCAATACCGTCCATCAGCGGCAGTGACTCGGTCGGAGCACCGAGATAGTCTTCTGGGAAAACATGGGCGATAGACTCGCCCATTCCGAGAATGGCGGATATTTGTTGGGGCTTGAAACCAAGGAAGACATAATCTTCGCCATAGTTTTTATCATATTCGCTGGCTGTATGGGTCATAATTACGATTTCAGCAGTCTGGTTATGCACATCTACTTCCTTTTGAATCACTGATGATATACTGATTAGATGATCTCCTAGAGCCCTGGAGATTTGAGCCAGAACCCCGGGGCTATCAATTACGCTCACCCCGAGATAATAACGCGTCTCAATATCGGACATGGGTTTAATGGTTTTTACAGAGTCAAACAGTAGTGGAGGACTGGCGCTTATCCCCATATTAATGTTGCGCGCCAGTTCAATAATATCAGCTATGACGGCACTGGCTGTGGGCATAGCACTTGCACCCCGTCCATAGAAAAGTATCTTTCCTACCAGGTCACCCTCTATCTGAACTGCGTTGAAAACACCATCTACCCCCGCAAGTATGAAGTCCACCGGGATGAAAGTAGGGTGAACCCTTACCTCAATAGAGTTGTCCTTTTCCTTGGCGATAGCAAGAAGCTTGATAACATAGCCCAGTTCCTTAGCATATTGGA
>DAOWOO010000228.1 GCA_030642025.1 Candidatus Zixiibacteriota bacterium
CAATGTGTATAGCGACGACGCTAACGATTCCGACAATGACGGCTGGGGTGATGCCTGCGATAACTGTCCGGAATTATATAACCCGGATCAGAATGATTGTGATGGTGACGGCGCCGGTGATGTTTGTGATTTCATCTGCGGCGATGTAAATTGTGATGGTCTGATTAACCTGACTGATATTCTGTATGTGATAGATTATATATTTGAGGGCGGACCCGAACCAATACCCATGCAATCAGGCGATGTGAATTCCAGTGGAAATGTAAATTTAACTGATGCCTTAAACATGATTTCGAATATTTATGTTGAGCCATTTGGAGAACCGGAGTTGACCTGCCCGTAGATTACCGCATACCTGCCCTGAAAAAAGCGAATTTAGTCATTTAATAGCCTGTCTTCAGCATACCCAAAACAAATTCAATCTGATTTTGCCGGAAAATCCTTATAAATTTCATTCCCGTATCAGTTTTAGTCATCAAATCGGTCCAAATTCCATAGGTCAATTATTGTTGACTTTTTGCCGACCCTTCAATATAAATGCAGGATATTTGGGGTGAGTTATGCCCGGAAAGAACCGGTAAGGGAACTTTATGCGAATAATCATTGTCGGCGGCGGTGTGGTCGGATTCAACCTGGCCGAACATCTGCGCTACGAACATCATGATATATCCCTGATTGAGAAAGATCAAGCCATTTATGAGCAGATCAAGGACCGTAGTGATATTCAGATCCTTTGCGGTAAAGGCACCTCTCCCCGGCTTCTGGAGGCCGCCGGAATAAAAACGGCCGACATGCTTATTGCCGTCACGCCGGTTGACGAGATCAATATTCTCCTATGCTCCATGGCTCGGCAGTATGGTGTGGAAACCCGGATTGCCCGTATTCGAAGCGACGAATTCCGTGATGAAGACACTGCTATCGAGTTATCCGAGATGGGCGTGACACTCATAATCGACCCGGAAAGCGTTGTGGTTGATTCGATTTTACATTTTGTCGAAACACCCGGGGCCAGCAATGCGATAAATTTCCAGGACGGCAATGTTTTAATGCGCGGCTACCGGGTGGTCGAGGATATGCCGGTGGTGGGGCAGCCACTCAGTGAAATCCGCCGGGAGAACCTCGAACACCCGCTCATATTTGTCGCCGCCATTCGCGATGGCACGGCGACCATACCAGACGGTGACTTTGTTATTAAGGCCGGTGATGAGATTTTCGGCATTTTCCCACGCTCCTCGTTGGAAACATACCTTAATCTATTCAATCGCACCGCCAAGGATGTAAAAAACATTATTATATCCGGCGCCAGCTTGACGGCTGTCCTCCTGGCCGAGGCGCTGGAAGGGATGGTGGAAAAGGTTATCTTAATTGACCCGGATACTGAACATGCCCAAATGGCCGCTGACCGGCTGAATAATGTTGATATAGTAAACGGCGACAGTACTAATTCAGGGATTCTCAACGAAATTTATATCCGCAATGCCGATTTCTTCATAGCCGCATCAAAGGAAAACGAGGAAAATGTCATGTCGGCGCTTCTGGCCAAGGCCGAGGGCGCCAGTGAAGTTGTCGCTATTATCACCGACACCCGGCATGATCAGCTCTATGAATCAATCGGAATAGATCATGTAATCCATCCTCGTCTGGCTATTGCTCGTGAAATCCTGGAAGCGATACACCATGGTCATATCGGGCAGATTGTCCAGATACGCGATCTCAATATCGAGGCAATCCGAATCACGGCCGAGGAAAACAGCCCCATAACCGGGAGACCTCTCCGGCATGTGCGCAGTAAGATCCAGAAAGGGTCGATTATCAGCACGGTGCTTCGCGGGGACAAAATGATTATCCCCGATGGCAATACTGTTATTGAACCGGGAGATCAGATGATTGTTATCACCTATTCCAATAATGTTTCCAGAGTACGTAAACTTTTTAAATCCCGATAAACAGCGAATCCCATGGATAAGAAAATTGTCTTCTATATAGCCGGGCGGCTGATGATGATAATGGGCGCCATACTCATTGTCCCGCTGGCTATAGCGTTTGTGTACAATTGTCCGAATAATATCGGGGAAATCGTCGATGATGCCGAAAAAACAGGCTTCATTCTGGCGATCCTGTTTTCGGTCGGGCTGGGATTTTTAGCCACCAGACTGACTCGATCCGAGCGTAAACTTGAGGGGATCAAAGAGGGGTTTGCCATTGTGGCGCTGGGATGGACAGGCCTGGGGCTACTCGGCGCCATACCGTTTTTTAGCTATTTTCTTGTCACTTCCGGCGACTATTCAATGGGCAGTATCATCTTGACATTTACCGATGCATGTTTTGAGATATACAGCGGTTTTACGACTACCGGCGCAAGTATCCTTTCGGATATCGAATCGATTCCCAAAGGTTTGCTGTTCTGGCGGTCGCTGACCCACTGGCTGGGCGGTATGGGCATCATAACGCTGGCCATGGCGATTTTCCCGGCTATGGGTGTATCGGGATACCATATGTTCCGCGGCGAGGTGCCGGGTCCGACAACCGAGCGGATTCAACCCCGGCTGGCCCAGACGGCGGCGATTCTCTGGGGTGTTTATGCTCTATTAACCCTGGCTGAGACCATTCTGCTGATGTTTGGCGGGATGGATTGGTTCGATTCGCTCTGCCACACTTTCGGAACTATGGCCACCGGTGGTTTCTCTACCAAAAACGGCTCAATCGGTCAGTATAACAGCAATTATATCGACTGGGTAATTACCATTTTTATGTACTTTGCCGGAGTAAACTTTTTAATCCATTATCGTGTTCTGCGCGGTAATTTTACGGATATTTTCAAGAACCGCGAACTCCATTTTTATACCGGCACCATAGTTATCACGACAATAATACTGACCGGTATATTGTATTTCGCCGGACTCAAACCGGCTCATCAATCGGCCGAGCAGTTTCGTTTCGATCCGCCGCCCATGCAGGAATTCCAGCAGCATGTCGCCGAGGAGGCTGATAAGGTTTCCACTTTGTACGGCGCTTTCCGCCATTCCGCTTTCCAGGCGACGGCCATTATCACCACCACCGGCTACGGTACCGCCGATTTCGATCTCTGGCCTGATTTCTGCCGTTTTGCACTTTTATTTTTAATGTTCTGGGGCGGATGCGCCGGATCAACCGGGGGCGGGATAAAAATGATCAGGATTATGGTCGTCTTCAAAGTCGGCTGGCGTGAACTGCACAAAATGGTCCGTCCGCACCTGGTGGCGCCGCTTAAAATCGGCGGCATAAGTATGGATGAACGGCAGGTTATCGGAATCAGTGCCTTTGTTCTTTTATTTCTTGTCACCTTTATTGCCGGTGTTCTTCTAATGACACTGTTCATCCCCGACCTGATAACATCTATAGCCACGGTTGCTGCAACTTTGGCCAATATCGGGCCGGGTCTCAACGGTATCGGCTCGGTGGAAAACTACGGTTGGATTCCCGTGCCCGGCAAATGGATACTTATTGTACTGATGCTATTGGGCCGGCTGGAGTTGTTCACCATCCTTCTGGCCCTCCGTCCATCATTCTGGAAGCGTTAGAAATCAAGCATTCCGAGCTATTACCGCATTATTAGACTGCCTTATTTCGACTTCGGTTTAATATTGCGTCGCATTTTGGGTGAAAGTATATTTTATCACTATGGAAGATAAAATCGGAAACTACAAAATACTCAAGAAAATCGGCGCGGGCGGTATGGCCAAAGTCTTTCTGGCCGTACACGAGGATGTCCCCAATCTCAAGGTCGTGTTGAAGATTCTCGACAATCCCGACCTGGTTGAGCGATTTCGTCAGGAAGCCGACAAACTGGCTCTTCTCGACGGTCATCCCAATATCTGCCGGATCAAACATTTCTTCAACCACGGTGAGAATATCGTCATTGCCATGGAATATATAGACGGTATAACTCTTGAAGAAAAACTACAAAATGACGGC
>DAOWOO010000251.1 GCA_030642025.1 Candidatus Zixiibacteriota bacterium
CAAGATTCAACGCCGTGTTGATCTTCTGTTCCAGTTTCTCAAGTGTGTCCATTTATATCAACCCTCACGTATTTCAGCATTAAAGCGTCGCTTTAGCTCATCGGCGATATTGCCGTGAATTTCAGCGACTTCTTCGTTCTCAAGACTTCGCTCATCCAATCGGTAAACCATTGCGAAGGCAAGCGATTTTTTGCCCTCGCCGACCTGTTGGCCACGATACAGGTCAAAAATATCAAGCCTTTCCAGCAGGTTTCCGCCGATCTTACGAATCGTCTCAAGCATATCACCGACCCTGACCGTATCATCAACCACCACTGCCAGATCACGTGGCGCGGCCGGGAACCTTGGCAGGGGGATATAAACACCGTCCGGAATCTGAGCGGCATAAAATGTATCAAAATCAATTACGGCGGTAATCACCGGCTGTTTGATTTCAAACCGGCGGGCAATCTTACTATCAACCTGTCCGGCATATCCAACCAGTTTACCGTTTAGTTTTATCGCAAATGAACATTCTTTAATATAGGGGCTAATAGGCTCCAAATCATATACAAGCTCCGGAATCCGACCGATTTGACAGAGTGTATCAACGGCGCCTTTTACATGATAAAACTGATACTCTTTTCCTTTTTCATACCAAAGATCATTACTTCTGCCGGTAACAGCCAGACCTATTTCGGTAAATTCACTTGAATCCGTTTCCGGCGTAAACGATTTACCGATCTCAAAAAACCTTAGACTTATATTGCGATGGGCCAGATTGTGGGAAACCGCCTTTAAAAGCGAATAATTAAGCCCATTCTGCAACACGGAAAGGTCCTCGGAAAGCGGGTTAACCACTTTCAGTTGAGGCTTATCGCCGGTTACCGCCTTAAGAAGTTTCGGATCAGCCAGACCGATGCCGTAAATTTCATCAAAGCCCTGAGCCGTAAAAGTGCGGCGGATAAGGTCGCGGAAGCGGTCGTCATCCGGAGCCTTTGAAAAAAGCGGGCCGATATTCTTTTCGGCCACCGGGATATTATCCAGCCCATAAATCCGGGCGATTTCTTCTATAAGGTCTATTTCGCGCTCAATGTCGGGGCGGTATGTTGGAATAGATACATCTATTGATTCGTTTTCCTTATAAGAAAAACCAAGTCCGTCGAAAATTCTGAGCATGGTATCTTTATCAATACCGGTTCCCAATACTGCATTGGCTCTTTCCAGTCGGAATTTTACACTTATGGGATCGATTCTTTTCGGATAACAATCTACAATCCCTTTAAGTACCTCACCGCCGGCATATTGCTCCATAAGAGAGGCCGCCCGGTCGATAGCATCGGCTACCATATTGGGGTCGGCGCCCTTTTCAAAACGGCTCGATGACTCGGTAACCAAACCAAGATGTAACCGCCCGCGGCGGGTGGTTCTTGGATCGAAATAAGCCGCCTCCAACAGAACGGTAGTGGTGCTGTCGGAAACCTCGGAATCCAGCCCGCCCATAATACCGGCGGCGGCCACTGCTTTGGATCCATCGGTAATCAGAAGAACATCTGATGTCAACTCATGCTCGTTGCCGTCAAGCGTGGCGAATTTTTCGCCATCAGCGGCGCGGCGAACCAGAATTTCCTTATGGTCGAATTTATCATAATCAAAAGCATGGAGCGGATGCCCGGTCTCCAGCATGACAAGGTTGGTAATATCGACAATATTCGATATCGGCCGGATACCGCAAAGCAGGAGTTTTTGCTTAATCCACCACGGTGACGGTCCAATCGTGATGTTCTTTATTATCCGCGCCGCATATCGAGGGCAGGCATCAGAGTCAGCGATGGACACTTTTATCATATCCGAGGCATTCCCGCCTGATTCATTCAACTTAAATTCGGGCAGGGTAACCGTCTTGCCGGCCAGACAGGCGATATCGCGGGCGGCTCCAAATATGGAAAGCATGTCGGGACGATTGGGAGTTAGGTCGAGCTTGAGAACGCTGTCATCAAGACGGAGATAATCATTAGCGGGAATACCGACCGGGGTGTCCTCATCAAGCACCATAATACCGCTGTGATCATCGGAGAGACCGAGTTCCCGTTCGGAACAGATCATTCCGTACGATTCCACGCCGCGAAGTTTGACTTTTTTTATCTTAGTGCCATCGGCCACAACCGCGCCGATTCCGGCCAATATGATTTTCTGTCCTTTGTCCACATTAGGCGCTCCGCATATAACCTGAAGAGTCTCGCCACCGATATCAACCGTTGCTTTTGTCAGATGATCGGTTTCCGGGACATTTTCCAACTCGGTCACCTTCCCGACAACCATGTTTTCAAACTGCCCGGTATATGGAGTTTCCACCTCAGCTTCCGAACCGGCGATAGTCAGCCGATCGGCCGTCTCCTGGGGTTGCCAGTTGATATCGACCAGTTCCTTTAACCAGCTATAAGGTACATTCATGACCTGAACTGCCTTATAAAGCGGACATCGTTCTCATAGAAGAGACGTATATCGGTGATACCGTATTTCAACATGGCAATTCTTTCAACCCCGATACCGAAGGCATAGCCGGTATATTTCTCCGGATCATGCCCGGCCAGGGCCAGGACATTGGGGTCAATCATTCCGCAACCGAGTATCTCCAGCCAGCCGTAATGCTTACACAACGGACACCCCTTACCTTTGCATAAAAAACAGGATATATCCATCTCCGCCGACGGTTCCGTGAACGGAAAAAAGCTGGTTCTGAATTTTAATCTTACATCTTCTCCGAAGAAATCCTTGCAGAAAGCATACAACGCGCCTTTGAGATCGGCCATGGTGACTCCCTCATCGACCAGAAAACCGTCAACCTGGTGGAAGATACAATGCGCCCGTGCTGAAATAGTTTCATTGCGATAGCATTTACCCGGCATGATAATCTTCATCGGAGGTTTCATCTTTTCCAGTACCCGTGCCTGCACCGGCGTTGTATGGGTCCTCAGAACCTTTTCGCCCTCAATATAGAAAGTGTCCTGCATGTCGCGAGCCGGGTGATCCGGGGGAAAATTCAGAGCCTCAAAATTGTAATAGTCAGTCTCCACATCCGGCCCCCTGGCAATGGCAAAGCCCATCCGTTCGAATGACTCGCACAGACGATTCATAACGGTCGTTATTGGATGAAGAGCCCCGACCGGTGAGGCGATACCCGGCAGGGTCGGATCGAGAGTGGAAATACCTTTGACCGAGGCGAGTCTCTCCTGCGCCGCCTTGATGGAGCTTTCCAGTGCCGAGCGGGCTTTATTGGCGGCCGCCCCGATTTTCTTGCGCTTTTCGACCGGCAGGTCCTTGAGCGATTTTAAAATGGATGTAATATACCCTTTTCGGCTCAAATGCCTGATACGGATATCGTCTATTTCCTGGGGCGTGGCGGCCGATTCAACCGCCGAGAGAGCCTCGGCGAGCATCTGCTCTATTTCCTGCACATCGGCCATACGCGTAACGCTTTTTCCGCTTACGCGTTTTTGGCCATTTCAACCAGTTGACCGAAGGTGGCGCTGTCGCGCGCGGCAATATCGGCCAGCACTTTGCGGTCGAGCCCTATTCCGGCCTTTTTCAACCCGCTGATAAATGAGGAATAATTCAGCCCAAATTGTTTGGCCCCCGCTGAAATGCGGGTTATCCACAGACGTCGGAACTGACGTTTTTTGACTC
>DAOWOO010000390.1 GCA_030642025.1 Candidatus Zixiibacteriota bacterium
CATTGCCGTGGCTCTTGGCGGCCTGTCATATTTTGTGTTCGGTCGAAAAACCGGGAACATGGCCGGCAAAAGGCTCCTTCTGATTACTATACCATTGGTTGTCGGACTGTTCATAATGCAGAGTATGCTCATTTACCGGGGACTGGCCGAACCGGGTACGCATCTGAAGGATATCAATGAAGAAATCGAGCAGCTGATTGATCCCGGCGCGGTTGTCACCGGACCGTATGCACCCGCTTTTGTTATTGATAACAATCTTAAAGGTATAATCTATGTTTTCGGGTTGACGCATGTCGAAAGGGGCCTTTTTGACAGATTTCCGATATCACACGTTATCATGGATTACAGCAACTGGCGGCAAGCGGTGAAGGATTATCCCGAGTTGGATTCGGCGACCGAACTGGCCACTTTTGTTGCCCGTGATTTATATGTCAAGCTCTACCGCGTAAAGGATGCCGCCGTTCCAATGACCGAATTCGAAAGGAGCGTGGCCCTGGCCCTGGCGGGAGAACCGGATTCATCCATGAATAGTCTATTGCAGTTTAATCGTTGTTACCCGGACAACCTGACCGGTATAATGACGCTGATTCGAAGTCATTTTATGGGCGGCCATCTGACATCATACCTGCAGAGTCTTGAGGATTTCCCAAAGATGTACCCGGATAATTTCCGTGTTCACCTGTTCTGCGCCGAAGAGTACACCCGGCTGTTCGACCGCGACACCGACGGCAGGTTTCGCTCATTAAGCGAACATCATATAAAGATTGTCCGCCGATTGAATCCGGCCTTGAAATGAAATAATACTCTGAGAAGAAATGAGATATTCCGGGCTGAAAATATAGGCTGGTTTTGGCTCGAATTTGCACCGCCGCTGTCGATATTATGATTAAAGGGGTGAATCAAACAGAGGTAGTCTTATGCTGAAATCAACGATCTGCGGCAATTATCCGAAAATTGACAGCCGGAAGTCACCGGTTAATCTTCGTCTGGCCATAAATCGGCTTGAGAAGGGAAAAATCACTCACAATGAATATATGGCTATTTTGCATAAAACAATCGAGCGTACTATCAACGATCAGATCGAAGCCGGCGTTAATCTGATTACCGACGGACAGATAACCTGGACCGATTTAACCTCGCCGTTCTGCAAATCGCTTTCGAGAGTAAAATCGGGCGGCCTTCGCCGCTTCTTTGACAACAATATTTACTATCGCCGACCGCAGATCACCGGGGCAATCAGGCGCAAAAAGCCCATTGTCGCCGAGGATATGAAGATGATAAAGGAGAAATCATCACAACCGGTCAAGGCGGTACTATGCGGGCCGGTAACATTCATGCTTCTATCAGATGATCACTATTATCAAGATGTCGATAAGCTGGTCTGGGACATTACCCGGTCAATCCGCCTGGAGGTTCTTGAACTTCAGTCGCTGGGGGTTGATTATGTTCAACTTGACGAACCGGCCCTGCCGGATAATCCGGAATATATTCCGCTGGCCATAAATGCCCTGCGCGAAATAGGCGAGGGTACGACCATAAAGATTGGCGTGGCGTTTTATTTTAATGCCTTAAGACCGATCATGCATTATCTGCCGGAGTTCCCGGTTGATTTTCTTGCGGTCGATTGTGTCAGTCATCCCGAAGAGCTTGACATGATGCCTGAATTGACCGGGATGGAGCTTCACGCCGGACTGATTGATGCCCGCAATGTCAGGCTGGAGGATATGTCGCTGGTATTGACAAAGATCGACCGGCTCAAAGAAAAGGTTCGGCCAAAAGAAATATTTCTGACAACCTCATGCGGGCTGGAATTTCTGCCGCGCAATTATGCCGTGGAAAAAATGATGCATTTAACCAAAATTGCCGAGAAAGCATGAGATCATAGAGGGGTTGACAATGGAAGTACCGCTTTTAACAACAACCGTCGGGTCATTCCCGAAACCGCCTTATCTTCTCAAGGCACGCAGTCAGTACGACCGGGGGAAGATCACCCTTGAAGAACTTGGCCAACTGGAGAAAAAGGCGATCGCCGAGGTAATGGCTCTTCAGGAAGAAATCGGGCTGGATATCCTGGTGCATGGCGAAATGGAACGCGGCGATATGGCCACTTATTTTGCCGAGCATCTGGATGGATTTGAAATATCCTCGCCGGTGCGCTCATACGGTAACCGGTACTATCGCAAACCGATTGTGGTCGGCGACATTCGCAGAAAAAAGCCAATCACGGTGGAGATGTTTGAATACGCCCAGTCGCTTACCAACAAACCGGTCAAGGGAATGCTTACCGGACCGTACACCATGTGTGACTGGTCTTTTGACGACTATTACGGCGACCGGCGGTCGGTGGTGATGGCGCTGGCCGAGGCTATCGCCGCCGAGGTGCGCGACCTGGAGGCGGCCGGGGCGGAATACATACAAATAGATGAACCAGCGGTGTCCACCCGGCCGGAGGAACTGGATCTGGCAATCGAAGCGATGGCGGTTGTCACTGACG
>DAOWOO010000461.1 GCA_030642025.1 Candidatus Zixiibacteriota bacterium
ACGGCCTCAATAGGCGGCAATGAGGTGGAAAGCGTTAAACCGCATCCGGAACAATTTCTTAAGGTTATGAACCTCTTGAATGGTAATCCCGAAAACAGCATGGTAATAGGCGATACGATTATAGATATAAAGGCGGCTCGTGCCGCCGGTCTGCCGTGTGCCGCCGTGAAATCGCCATTCGGCAATAACCATGATCTGAAGGCGGCAAAGCCGGATTTATATCTGGAATGCATCGGCGACCTTTTGATTGAACTTGAAAAGAGCATTAATGATTTATAAGTTATAAAATATGCCGCGAGCCGAATTTGAAATAATCCCTCCTTACAATTTTGAATTATCGCTTTCTTTTTCTCATGATTGCCGCTTTGAACAAAATCCTGATATATCCGCACTTCATCGTTTCCTGGCGATAGACGGTATCGCAGTCCTGATGAAAATAGCCTGCCGGGGAAAGATAAACAGCCCGCACGGTATAGTAAACTGGTTATATCCGGATGGAGGTAAAATTTCTCGGGATGAAATCATTAATAAAGCCAGACATATCATCGGTGCGGATGTTGACCTCAGGCCGTTCTATCAACTGGCAAGGAAGGATAAGCGTCTAAAGAGGCTGATCGATAAATTCCGCGGCCTTAAACCGGTCTTAACGTCAACCGTGTTTGAATCAGCCGCCTGGGCAATTGTGGGCCAGCAGGTAACTATGACCTTTGCCGCTACTCTGAGAAACAGGCTGGTGAAAAAATACGGAAAAATATATTCTGAAAATGGCATTTCAATGGAGATGTTTCCCGAACCGGACAGGTTTGGCCGGGTGAAGATCGACCATTTAAAGAAACTTCAGTTCTCCGGCCGCAAGGCGGAATACCTGCTGGGGTTGTCGGATTTAATTCGTAGCGGCCGTTTTGACATTGAAAGTCTGGGTGGATTGCCTTACCACGAAGCTGTCGATCGTCTGATGTCAGTACGCGGTATCGGTCCCTGGTCGGCCAATTATATCCTGATGCGTGGGGCGGGACATCTCAACTGTCTGCCGGTTGGCGATTCAGGACTTCACCGGGCGGTTCGCGAATTCTATCAATTAAATGAAGCGCCCGCGATCAGGACTATCGAAAAAACGGCTGAACCGTTTGAACCATTTAGATCATTATTTACCTTATACATGTGGCATTATTTATTGCAGGGAGATAAATTATGAAAAAACAGTTGTTCACACATTCGTTTACAACATCCCGGGGCGTTGTCCATACGGCCGCCATAAAAGAAGGTCTGGTTTTAATTACTCTTCCGGGGAGTTCGGCAGGTGCCTTCAAGAAAAGTATTACCGGTCGTTTCCCGGATTATGAGATTACTGCGGGCGGTGGAGAGAACAAAAAGGCCGAACGGCAGATTAAGGCCTACTTTTCCGGCAAACTTAAAAAATTCTCATTGAAACTGAGTATTAAGGGAACGCCTTTTCAGAAAAAGGTACTCCAAAAAACAGCCGCCATTCCTTTCGGGAAAATAACTACATATGGTGAACTTGCCCGCTTGGTGGGACATCCCGGATCAGCCCGGGCGGTGGGGGCAGTTATGGCCAATAACCCGCTCCCTCCGGTCATAC
>DAOWOO010000032.1 GCA_030642025.1 Candidatus Zixiibacteriota bacterium
ACGGGGGAGAGAATCAGCCATAAAAAACCAGCCCGGTTGTCTAATACAACCGGGCTTGTTAATTATTATCGTTATATGATCAGACGGACCGAACAAATCCATCATTTAACGGGTCATACAGTTTGCCACATTCTATTGCCTGCGTATTTTTAATTGACCAAGATTGTTCCGGCATTACCAGAAATCAGAAAATTGGAATATCAGTCTGTGTCGGTTGAAACATGCCGGAGGTCGGACTCGAACCGACACGATGTTGCCATCGGGGGATTTTGAGTCCCCTGCGTCTACCTGTTTCACCACTCCGGCATTACGTCAGGAATATATATCCGGCTGTTTTGCTGTCAAGGTTTATCTTAAGAGAGTGGCCATCCCGACGATTTCGCGATCCCGATAGGGTAGAGAATGGCTAAAAATGATAAACATCGGTGCTGTCTTCTGATGAATCGTATTTACTTTTTAAATTATCTCGTGTATGCAGACTGCGCGACCGGTGGATCGGACAATACTCCTGGGGGATATCCTCGACGCGGAATATTTCCTCGACAACATCAACACAATTCTCGGTCGCCAGCTTGCCCGACTCCAGGCAAATAGTGGCTTTCTCCAAACCCTCCGGCATCTCGAAATCCATAATCGGAAGGGAGTCATGGGCCGCCTTCATAATTTCAGTCCAGATTGGCAGGGCGTTTTTTGAGCCGGTCTGGTTTTTACCCAGCGATATTTTTTCATCAAATCCAACCCAAACCCCGGTGGTAATCTGCGGCGTATATCCCAAAAACAGATTATCGCAAAAATTATCTGATGTTCCGGTTTTACCGCCGGCCGGGCGGGTGAATCCCATCCAGCGTACCCGCCGTCCCGTGCCGCCATCAATGACCGACTGCATCATACTGACCATGATATAGGCGGTCTGGGCCGAGAGAACCTCTTCTTTCTTCGTTGTTGAGTTATCCTCGATAACATTGCCGTAACGGTCAATAATTTTGAGAATATACCGGGGCGGAACCCGGATACCTCCATTGGGGAATACCGTGTAGGCCGAGGTTATATCCAGAAGTCGCACCAGTTCGGTTCCGATAGCCAGCGAAGCCACCGGTTTTAACGGTGTACTGATTCCCATCTTCTGCGCATAAAAAATAACCTGCTCCGGGTGAATCTTCAAAAGGAGTTTAATGGCTATCAGATTCCTCGACAGTTGCAATCCCCTCCTGAGAGTCATCTTACCCATAAACTCATTATCAAAGTTATGCGGCCGCCAGTCCTTGGTGCCGGGGATTTCCAACTTAATGGAATTATCATAAAATATATCCGATGGATGATATCCGTTATCCATGGCGGCCGTGTAAACAAACGGCTTAAATGCTGATCCCGGCTGTAATAAGGCCTGCACTGCCCGGTTGAATTCAGACTCCCTAAAATCCCTGCCGCCGACCATAGCCAGAATATTTCCGGTTTCATTATCAATGGATATGCAGGCACACTGAACTTTCTTGTAGGTCCGAACCGAGTCGCCAAGGTCGTCAACGGTATCGGGAACGACATAGGTATAAGTGGGATGGTTTATAGGGTATGACCGTTCGATTCGAGCCTGAATCGAATCCAGTCGTTTTTTAGTCTGTTCATCGGCAACCTGCTGCAGGCGCCAGTCAAGGGTTGTAATTACCTTCAGACCGCCCGAGTACAACTTCTTTTCACCATAGGTATTAAGAAGATATCGGCGAACCATTTCTGTAAAATACGGGGCCCGACCAACCTCAGTTACCGGTGATTGCAGTTCTACGGGAAGCTCTTTCAAAGAATCATATTCAGCCCGGCCGATCATCCCCCAGCCATAGTAGGAGTATAGCGAGCGGTTCCGTATTTTAACAGCCAGTTCGGGGGAATCAAAAACCGTGTATCGGCTGGGACCTTTTAAAAGCGCTACCAGCAGGGCACAATCAGTGACCGTAAGTTCATCAACACGTTTGTCGAAATAGGTTCTCGCCGCGGCTGAGATACCATAAGCGCCTCGCCCGAAATAGTACATATTCAGATACATTTGCACTATTTCCTGCTTGGAGTATGTGCGCTCCAGCTTGATAGCAGTCAGGGCTTCTTTGATCTTGCGTTCATAAGTCTGCCGCCGATCAAGAAAAAGCATCCGGGCCAACTGCTGGGTAATGGTCGAGGCTCCCTCGACAATTCTTCCATGAACAAGGTTCATAACCAGTGCCTTGAGAATGCGCTTGGGATGAATGCCCCAATGATCCCAGAAACGGCGATCTTCAACAGAAATCAGCATATTTATCATATGCCGGGGAATCTCATTATATGGTGTCAGGACCCGGTTTTCGCTGTAATATTCCTGAAGAATGGTTCCGTCTGCCCCATATATTTTGGTTTTAAGAGATGGTTCAATATTGTGAAGTCTCTCAAATGAGGGAAGATCCTTCTGATAGACAACATAAGTCCGGTAGCCGATTACTAGAATAAACAGACAAATCAGGGCCAGAAGTATTAAAACCGACCGTTTCCCGGGCCGAAGCCTCTTTCTGCGCTTTGTTATCACCGCATTCATAAATGCAATAAATCGGGCTTTAGGCCGCCCAAGTCAAGCTTAAAAGAACTGCTGTGGTCTTCTTTCAATAGTTATACACGCGGAGCGTATTTCTATCGAATTATATGGCTTGTTTTTTTGGACTTCATTTTGTATTCTCGGCGGTATATAGGTTTAGACTGCTTAACTGGTCTAAAAAGAGGTCGATAGTACATTAAGAGAGTTGAATTATATGCCGAGCGAATTTGATAAACAATGGGAGATAATCTCACGCGGAACGGTCGAACTCCTTCCCGAGAAAGAGTTTGCCAAACGCTTGAAAGATTCAATAAGGGAAAATAAACCTCTTCGGGTAAAGCAGGGGTTTGATCCGACCGCGCCCGACATTCATCTGGGACATACTGTCGGCATCCGCAAGCTCCGCCAGTTTCAGGATCTTGGTCATAAAATTGTTCTAATTGTGGGCGATTACACCGCCCTGGTAGGCGATCCGTCAGGTCGGTCGGCCACCAGACCCCAGTTGTTATATGATCAGATCATGAAAAATGCGGAAACCTATCAGAAGCAATTTTTTAAAATCCTTGACAGGTCCAGAACCGAAATCCATCACAACGGCGACTGGTTCGGAAAAATGTCTTTCAGGGATATTCTAACGCTAACCTCAAAATTTACCGTGGCTCGTATTCTGGAACGAGATGATTTTGACAAACGATTCAAATCGAATATTCCCATCTCAATTCATGAACTGATTTATCCTTTAATGCAGGCCTATGATTCGGTGGCAATTAAAGCCGATGTTGAAATAGGGGCCACCGAACAAAAGTTCAACCTTCTGACCGGCCGTGAGATTCAGCAGGATTACGGTGTAAAACCCCAGGTGGTTCTGACCCTGCCGGTTCTGGTGGGGGTGGACGGCCACCAGCGGATGTCCAAATCAATCGGCAATTATATCGGAATCGACGAACCGCCGGGAGAGATTTTTGGGAAGGTGATGTCAATCCCGGACAGCCAGATTTATTCGTATTTTGAGTTGGCGACCGATGTTTCCCTGGAACGCCTCGTTGAGATAAAAGCGATACTTCAAGACAGCAAAACTAACCCTATGGCTATCAAAAAACAACTCGGCGGGGAACTGGTCCGCATGTACCATGACGCCAATGCTGCCAAAGCCGCTCGCTCTGAATTCGAAAGAGTATTTTCAAAGGGGCAGATTCCTGAGGATGTTCCCGAATTTGATTGCAGTCAATACGGAAAATCTGTGTGGATTATACAACTGCTTTCAGACAGCAAACTGGTGGCGTCAAAAGGGGAAGCTCGTCGAATGGTCCGATCTGGAGCCGTTAGCATCAATGGCGAAAGTATTAAGGATGAAAATGTCGAACTGACTCTGAAAGACGGGCTTTTAATCAAGGTCGGCAAAAGGAGATTTCTGCGGCTGAAGGTATGAATCATCAACCGGGAACTATCTGGCTTACTGTTTATTATAATTCATGATGAAAAAGTTATTTTTTGTCCGGCTTATCACGCTTCTGTTTCTGGCAGGAGTTGTATTAACCGGTTGTGGCGGCTCAAAGACGGTCAGGGTTAAGGGCATTGATGAGAGACAATCTCTTCAGCCGGCAAAACCCGATTCGCCTGAGTTCAATGTCAATCGCCGAGCATTCAGTCATTTTGCCAACGGGTCTATTTTTGAGACAATCGGCGAGTTTTATCTGGCCAATCAACAGTATAAGGAAGCACTGAAATATTATCCGAACTCACAGGAAATACGCTTCGCCTATGCTGTGACCTCTTTTAAAATTGGCAATTTCGATACCGCCTTGATAGAAGCCCGGAAACTGTCGCCTCGCGATGTTCGGGCCTGGCTTCTAATCGGCGATTGCTATCGGATCCGCGATGATGTTGATTCGGCCCTCTACGCATATAAAAAAGTGGTTGAATTGGACACGGCCAATTTTGAGGTTTATTTCCAGATTGCACAATATTACGAACGCCGGGAGCAATTGGATTCGGCAGTGGCCGCTTTTAAAAAGGTGACCCTTTTTTCACCGAGTTTTCAAACATACCAACAACTGGGTAATCTCCAAATGCGGGCCAGAATGATCGATGCGGCAAAGGAAAGCTATCTGAATTCAATCGCACTCGACTCCGGCTCCGCCAATGTGCGGTCATACATCGGGCTTTCAGTTATCCATGAGGAAAACGGGGATACCATAAAGGCCAAAAATTATATAAAAATGGCCGCCGATCGGGCGCCGCAAGATTTTCTAATACATGCCCGGCTTCTGGGGTTTTACGAAAAAGACAGGGAATACGCCAAGGCTATTGAGACGGCCAAACATATAATAGTCCTGGCGCCTATGGATCGCAACATCCCCAGCCGACTTGGCATACTGTACTACAATGTCGACAGCCTTCAAAAGGCCGACTCGATTTTTACGGATCTGATTTCACTGGGCGAAGATAACGTCATAAACCGGTACTATGCCGGACGAACAGCCTATTTTATGAAAAACTATAAAAAGGCCAAAGAGCATTTTACCCGGGTAACATTCCTCTCCGATTCGATTCTTGACGGATGGATAAATTTGGCCATGACATACCGCGCACTGGACTCAACCCGGATGGAAATAGCCGTCTACCGAAGCGGCCTGACACATATGACAAACCTCGATGACTCCACCGGCCTGATGTTTTCTCTGGCGGTTGCCCTGGAACGGGACAGCCTGATTGAGCTTTCGGTTGAGACTTTCGAGCGTATCATAAAGCGGATACCTGATCATGGTCCGTCTTTGAATTATCTGGGATATATGCTGGCCGACCGGGGAGAGCGGTTGGAGTATGCTCTGGAACTTATAAAAAAAGCGGTGGGGATTGACCCGGAAAACGGAGCTTATATTGACAGTTACGGCTGGGTTTTGTATAAATTGGGACAATATAAAAAGGCGCTTGAGCAGTTGAAAAATGCATATTCGCAAATCGACGATGATCCGGTCGTTCTGGATCATCTTGCCGAGGCATACAGGGCTCTGGGTGATACGGTCAGCGCTCGAGAATACTGGAATAAGGCATTGGAACACGACCCCGATAATACCGAAATCATGGAGAAACTGGGCCGGTGAGGCGAATAATATCCCATGCCGTATTTGCCGGTATAATTCTCACAACGTTTTTACTTCTTAATTGTGCCAAGGTCATTCCACCGCCGGGCGGACCGGTGGATAAAACAGGCGCAAAAATTGTTTCAACCACCCCACAAAAAGGTGCCACCGGGGTACTTCCCAGCAGCCGAATCAGCCTCGAATTTTCTGAAAGTATTAACCGCAAGACAGCCGAAGAAGCCATCTTTTTCACGCCGCGATTCGCAGAAAAGCCGGAATTCAAATGGAAAGGGAAGACCCTTCATATTATTCCGGTCGATCTTCTGGAAGATTCCACGACATATATCATCAATATCGGCGCCGGCGTTAAGGATCTCCGGGGAAATTTGATGGACAGGTCTTATGTACTGGCCTTCTCCACCGGTCCAGCCATAGATCATGGCCGAATATTCGGTACCGTAGTAAGGGATGGCAAACCGGCCGGGGGAATTACTATCGGGTTGTATGATTTCCCCAAACCTGATTCGACGACGATCTTTGATTCGATTTATCCGCCGTATATGACACAGAGCGGTAAAGATGGTAAGTACGCTCTTGAGTACCTTCCCGGCGGAGAGTATTTCCTTCTGGCTTTTTCAGACGACAACGCCAATCAGCGGTTTAACCTGTCACGCGAGCAATTCGGAGTTACCGACCGGCTGATAAGGTTGACTCCGGGTCAGCCGCTTTCCGGTATCAATTTCAGTCTAACATCAATTGATACTTCTCGGGTTTCAATCCTTCTGGCTACATACACTCCCGATAAACTGGTTAAGGTCACTTTCTCGCGTAAAGTTCCAGTCGAAAAAATAGTAAACAATCTGAACGAAATAACATTGATTCCCGCCGACAGTGGCGAGTCCATTCTCAGTCCACAGGTAATCCTGAAAAAGACAGCCGTTACCGATAATACCTTCACTTTTTATTTTGGCGTTATTAATCCCGGAGAATATCGTCTGAGAATGAGTAATAAGATTTTTAAGACGCCTGAAGATTCAATCGGTTTTATCGAAAGCGCGGTATCTGAAATCGCCGAAATAGAGGATAATAGACCACCCAGGATAGAGTACATGTCGCATTACAATCAGCTTCTATTTGCCGAGGATAACGAAATTATCTTTCATTTTTCAGAACCGGTTGACACCAATATACTGCCGGAAAGTCTGCTGGTAATTACCGATGGATATGACCGTCGTTATGATTATAATCTTGAATGGCCGGATGTGGTCTCGCTTAAGTCTGTCGTTTCCCGGCTTGAATCTGGCCTTGAGTATCATCTTGATTTCAACAGGCCATTAATAAAAGACCTGTCGGGAAATCCGGCCGGGGATTCCACCTGGCGGTACCGGTTTCGGACATATAATATCGACTCTCTCGGAACCGTAACAGGGACCGCTTCGATTGGCCCGGCCATAGACACTTCCGGATCGCTAATGTTGGTTTTTTCGCCGGTTAAGGGTAAAAGCCGATTTGAACGCAGGATTTCTGGAAAGACATTTGAGACAATTCTGCCCCCGGGGAAATACCTGCTTTTCGGATATATGGACGACAACAAAAACGACAGGGAAGATGCCGGGTCGCTTTTTCCGTTTGTTTTCTCTGAAAGCCGGGCGGCATATCCGGATACAATCCGGGTGCGCGCTCGTTTTGAAACGGCCGGAATAGATTTCCGAATAAAATAAAAAAGGCGGTAGAAAAATCTACCGCCTCAAATATCATAAATATAAAATCAGTTTTTCTTGATAATCTCAACAATTTCAATATCAAAAGTAAGTACTTGTCCTGCCAGGGGATGATTGCCATCCAGCGTAACCGTTGAGTCATCAATATCTGCAACTACAGCATTGACAGCTCTACCATCAGGTTGCGGAAGCTGCAGTATCCGGCCAATTTCCAGCACCATATCTTCGGGGAATTGGGATCTCGGCACTTTTCCCATTAATTCCTCACGTTTCGGACCATAAGCCTGATCCACTGGAATCGTTATAGTCTTCTTGTCACCCACTTTTAATCCGTAAACGCCATTTTCAAAACCGGGGATTAGATTTCCACTTCCGACTTCAAATTCCAGCGGTTCTCTTCCCTCGGAGCTATCAAATATTGATCCATCCTCGAGTTTTCCGGTATAATTGACTTTAACGGTGTCGCCGCTTTCAATGGTTTTTTCAGTACTACAACCGATTAGAATCAGCAGCGACATTACAAGGCCGGTCAAGCCAATGATTTTCTTTGTCATTGATGTTCCCTTGAATAAGCTTTCATCAGGCCATTTTCATAACCTGTTCAACCAGTTTTTCAATACCTTCGGAAACTTCCGAAATTCTTGTTGCCAGCATATATGCCGGTGTCGTAACTATTTTATTTGTTTCATCGACCGCTATTTCGGTAACCTGCCTTAATACCGGTTTGGCCTTCATAGTCGCCAGAGCGTTGCTGGTTTCCCGGTCGGTTCCGATGGTCAACTGTGGCTGTTTACCTGATTCCTCAAGCGCCTTGGCCACAACTACCGGAGCTATACAGATCGCGCCGACGACTTTGTTTTTTGCAACGGCATCCCGCACCATCCGGGCGACTTCCCCGTCAATAGTACATCCGGCACCGTCAACGGCAAATGTACACAGGTTTTTGGCCGCGCCGAATCCGCCGGGGAATATAACCGCATCAAGTTCATCGAGATTTAACTCTGAAAGGGGTTTTATTTCACCCCGGGCAATTCTGGCCGATTCCACAAGAACATTACGGGATTCGTTTTCAGCAGGCCGCTGTGTCAGATGATTGACCACATGCATTTGAGCTTTATCCGGCGCAAAGCAGCTTGCCTGCGCTCCTGCCCGGTCAAGATAGAGAAGAGTCAGTACCGCCTCGTGAATTTCCGAGCCGTCAAAGACCCCACATCCCGACAGTATGACACCTATCTTTTTCATGGTTTTCACCTCCTAAAAGAAAATAAACAACAGCCATCCAATATTAAAGAAAAAATCGTTGCCGGTCAAGCCGCAACTGTAATAATCCGGCAGATACAAAACAATGAAAATAAAAAGGGGCGGTGTTAGACCACCCCTGATATGGAGTAATAGCCTATCTCTTATAACTCGCCCCAGAGTTTCAGTACCACGCGACGGTTCTTGGAATTGGCATTTTTCTCATCCGGCAAAGCGACCGGACGCGATTCGCCATGACTGACGGTGAACATCCTGTACAGCGGTACACCAAACTGATCCACAAGATAACGCTGAACCGCCTGGGCTCTCTTACGACCAAGTTCAATGTTATATGCCTTGGAACCCATTTGATCGGTATGACCGGCCATTTCCAGAAGCGGGCGGGGGTAATCGGACATTTTAATTCCGAGCTCCTCGAGATTATCCTTGGCCAACTGAATCAGTTCAAAGTCGTCAAAATCGAAGTTGAC
>DAOWOO010000208.1 GCA_030642025.1 Candidatus Zixiibacteriota bacterium
ATCCCGCTAAAATGGTGGGCGATACTGGAATCGAACCAGTGACCTCTTGCATGTCAGGCAAGCACTCTAACCAACTGAGCTAATCGCCCCGAAATCTTAACCTGCCATATCTCCAATAAATATAATATAAGCTGATATCATATTTATAATTATCGAATCTGTCAAGCAAAATCTTAGTCGTGCAAAATCTTAGTCGGACATGGGCGACAATTATCAACTGAAAGATAGAAAATTGCCCAAAATGGTCTTTTACGAGACCATTTGTCGATGCCTTCGGCCAACATAGGGTATTTTTATCTTCAATGTCTTCTTTGGCGGAAAACACCCAAAAAACCGCTTGCCTGACAGAACAAACATATATATATATTACGGTGAATTTGTTACTTTTTTCACATATTAGTGAGGTTAGGCCATATGGCTTCCAATAATATACTGATTGTCGGCGCGGGTGTGATGGGACAGGGTTTGGCCGAAACCATCGCCGAGACAGGGACTGAGGTAACTCTCCTTGATCGAACCCTGAAAATTGCCCATAAGAGCATATTAACCATCGGCGAGCACATCGACCAGGAAATTAAAAGATGGGGTAAAACACAGGCTGAAAAACGAGCCATACTTTCGCGAATAACTCCCTCAGCCGATCTTCAGGCGGCCAAAAAAGCCGAGTTGGTTATTGAATGTATTCCTGACAATTTACGCAAAAAACGCGAACTGTTCCAGATGCTCGACGATCTTTGCCCCGAGGAAACAATCTTTATAACAAACACCGCCACCCTTTCCATAACCGAACTGGCGGCCGTAACAGAAAGGGCCGATAAAGTCATCGGAATGCATTTTCTATACCCGGTCCCGACCATACCCGTTGTGGAAATCGTCGGCGGTCTGAAAACAGCCGAATCGACATTTCAGACAGCGCGCGAACTGGCCGATCTTCTGGGAAAAACACCGATCAATGTTCATGAGTACCCCGGTTACGTTACTACCCGCATTATAGTACCCCTGTTAAATGAAGCTATCCATGTTCTGATGGAGGGAGTCTCCACCGCCGAGGAAATCGATACAGCCATGAAACTGGGCTACGGTTTTAACACCGGCCCCTTGGCGCTGGCCGATCAGATGGGACTTGACGTAGTAATGTCCTGGATGGAAAACCTGCTAAAGGAATTATCCGAACACAAGTACAACCCCTGCCCCCTTCTCAGAAAAATGGTTCGCGCCGGTCAACTGGGTGTCAAAACCGGTGAGGGTTTCTTCAAATATGACAACGAGGGAATCAGAATAAGAAATAACGATACTACATCCGTATAATATAAAAAGAGATATTAACCATGAATATACTTGTCATAAATTGCGGCTCCTCTTCCGTCAAATACCAGCTTATCGATATGGATAAAAGGATGACTCTGGCCAAGGGTAACGTCTCCCGTATCGGTATGTCAGGGGCGGTCTTAACCCATAAGCCGTTTGATCGACCGGAAACCAAAGTAACCGGAGAGATGCTGGATCATATTGTGGCGATTGAGTATGTAATCGCCATCCTGCTTTCCAAAAACCACGGCGTAATAAAAACTAAATCCGATATTCATGCCGTCGGCCACCGGGTTGTTCACGGCGGCGAACGGTTTACCGGATCGGTACTTATTGATGGGAATGTATTGCGAGAGATCCGACAACTGATCGACCTGGCGCCCCTGCACAATCCGCATAATCTGCGCGGTATCAATGCCTGCAAGAAAAACTTGCCCGGTGTACCCCAGGTGGCTGTATTCGACACGGCTTTTCATCACCTGATGCCACCGGAGGCCTACATCTATGGCCTGCCTTATGTCATGTATAAAAAGCACGGAATTCGTCGGTACGGATTTCACGGAATGTCGCACCGGTTTGTATCTGAACGGGCGGCGGAAATTCTGGAAAAACCATATGACAGCCTGAAAATCACCACCTGTCATCTCGGCAACGGGGCGTCGATAACGGCCATAAACCACGGTGTCTCAGTTGACACCTCAATGGGCTTTACGCCGCTTGAGGGACTCTTGATGGGTACCCGCACAGGCGACCTTGACCCGGCCGTAATACTTCATATAATGGGGCGTGAAGAATTATCATTGCATGAGGCCAATACTCTTATGAACAAACATTCAGGACTAAGCGGCATCTCGGGTGTTTCATCGGACATGCGCGAGGTGATTGAAGCCGGCAACGACGGCCATACCAACGCCGCTTTGGCCTTCAATATTTACTGTTACCGTCTGAAAAAATATATCGGAGCTTACACCGCCGCCATGGGCGGGCTGGATTGTATCGTCTTCACGGCTGGAATCGGCGAGAATTCACCCCAGGTCCGCGAGCAGACCTGTAAAGGACTGGCGTTTCTCGGAGTTGAGATTGACAACAAAAAAAATAACGAAGCAATAGGAATAGAGTCGGTTATCAGTAAGGATAACGCCGATATCAAAGTTATTGTGATACCCACCAATGAGGAACTGGTAATAGCCACCGATACGAAAAAATTGGTTGAAAACAGGAATTGACGCCAGCATCGGACAATATCCAATAGATGCTGCAAGGAGGTGCTTTGTTCGAAATTATCGACAAATGCGAGTTGTGTGAAAAAGTCCACCAGTTTAAGATTAAGGCGCCCCATCTGGTTGAAAAGGCCAAAGCAGGACAGTTTGTCATACTGCGGCATGGTGAAAATGGCGAACGGGTACCGATGTCTATCGGCGGTCTCGACCGCAAAAACGGTTTGCTGACGATCGTCATACAGGAAGTCGGGAAAACGTCGGGAGCCATGAATCGGATGAAAATCGGTGATCATTTTACCGATGTGGTCGGCCCGCTGGGTATACCGTCGCATGTCGAGAAATTCGGTAATTGCGTTTGTATCGGCGGCGGGGTCGGCATCCCCCCTATCCGCCCAATCGCCCAGGCCCTTAAAGATGCCGGTAACAAAGTAATATCAATTATCGGCGCAAGAACGAAAAACCTTTTGATATTCCAGGAGGAACTATCCGAAGCATCCGACCGACTTCTGATATCAACCGATGATGGCTCCTATGGTACTCACGGTTTCGTGACGACCATTCTCCAGAAAATGATCGACGATGGCGAAAAAATCGACATGGTTATCGCCATCGGTCCGGTTCCGATGATGAAAGCGGTCGTCGAGACCACCCGCAAGCCGAAAATCAAGACCTTCGTCAGTCTCAATCCGATTATGGTCGATGGCACCGGCATGTGCGGAGCTTGCCGGGTTACGGTCGGCGGCAAGACAAAGTTTGCCTGTGTTGACGGACCTGAATTCGACGGCCATGAGGTCGATTTCGATGAGATGACCAAGCGTATGAAGATGTATGTCAAATATGAAAAACAGGCTTACGATAAATTTTTACACAATGATCACTGCCGACTGGAAAAGGCGGCTAAAAAATTGGAGCAGGAAAGCAAGTAGGTATCAGCCATGGCAGATGATAAAAGCAAAAAAGAACTCACAAAAAAGGAACGTATGCAGCTTCCCCGGGCACAGATGCCGGAGCAGGACCCCCAAAGTAAGATCTCATAATTTCAAGGAAGTTCCTCACGGCCTGACCCCTGAGCAGGCGCAGGCGGAGGCGTATCGGTGTATCGAATGCCCCAAGCCGAAATGCATCGCCGGATGTCCGGTGGAAGTTGATATTCCCGGTTTTATCAAACTGGTTCGCGAAGGTAACTTTATCGGAGCGGCGCGCAAGATAAAAGAGACTAACGCCCTTCCGGCTATTTGCGGTCGTGTTTGCCCCCAGGAAGAGCAGTGCGAAGTAGTATGCGTTCTGGCCAAAAAATACAAACCGGTGGCCATCGGTCACCTTGAACGTTTTGTCGCCGATTATGAGCGCGAGCATGGCGCCGTCGAAATCCCCAAACTGCCGCCTTCAACCGGCAAGAAAGTCGCCGTGGTCGGCTCCGGCCCGGCCGGACTGACCGTCGCCGCCGATCTGGCCCAGATGGGCCACAAAGTGGTCATTTTCGAGGCCCTGCATAAGGCGGGCGGGGTGCTTATCTATGGTATCCCGGAATTCAGACTTCCCAAGGCAATCGTAGCCTCCGAAGTCGACTATCTAAAAAAA
>DAOWOO010000213.1 GCA_030642025.1 Candidatus Zixiibacteriota bacterium
AAGATAGGCATAGTCTCGCCGGCCCGAACGGCCGACCCGTCCGCGAAGCTTGTACAATTGCGCTAATCCGAACCGGTCGGCCCGATTCATTATTATCGTGTTTACCGACGGTATATCCAACCCGGATTCGATAATTGTGGTCGTCAGAAGCACCTGGAAACGGCCGGACAGAAACGCCAGCATTATTCCCTCAAGCGATCGTTCATGCATCTGACCATGCGCTATGGCAATCTCCACCTGCGGGACTATTTTCTTAAGAAAGCGGTACATCGCCTCTATGGTCTGCACCCGGTTATGCACAAAAAATATCTGGCCGCCTCGGTCAACCTCGCGAAGAATGGCCTCGGCAATGAAATCCGGTTCGAATTCACGGATATCGGTGATAATCGGGAGCCGGTCTTTCGGCGAGGTGTTTATAAGCGACATATCGCGGACACCCATCATGGACATGTGCAATGTCCGGGGAATCGGGGTGGCGGTGAGGGTAAGGGTGTCAATTGTGACGCGAAGTTTCCTTATCGTTTCCTTGTGGCGGACACCGAAACGTTGTTCTTCATCGATTACCAGAAGCCCCAGATCATGGAATTCGACATCTTTGGACAGAAGCCGGTGTGTACCTATGATAATATCGACTTTTCCCGCTTCCAGTTCCTCGAGTATCGCCTTCTGTTCCTTACGTGTACGGAACCGCGAGAGCATTTCGATCTTAATCGGGAAACCGGTCAGCCGTTCGGCGAATGTCGTCAGGTGCTGCTGAGCGAGAATCGTGGTCGGAACCAGCACCGCCACCTGTTTGCCGCCCTCGACCGCCTTGAACGCCGCCCGCACGGCCACCTCGGTTTTTCCGTAACCGACATCTCCGCAAACCAACCGATCCATAGGTTCCGGTTTTTCCATATCAGCCTTGACAGTGTCGATAGCATTTTGCTGATCGGGCGTTTCCTCATAGATAAACGACGCTTCCAGTTGTCTCATCCAGGTTGTATCCGGCCCGAAAGCCGTTCCCGGTTGGGATTTGCGCCGGGCGTACAACCTGATGAGTTCCTCGGCCATATCGGCAATCGCCTTTTTGGTCCGTTTCTTTATTTTTTCCCAGCCGGTACCGCCAAGAACCGATAGTTTCGGTGAGGAATCCTTACCGGCATACTTCGATACACGGTTAAACTCCTCAATAGGTACGTAGACCTTATCGCCGCCGGCATATTTCAAGAGCAGACAGTCGCGGGAACGATTGCCGACCTCGATAGCCTTCAAACCGCAGTAACGGGCGATGCCGTGTTCGATATGAACCACAAAGTCACCATCGGTAAGGCTGGTGTAACTCTGTATGGCGACCCCTTCCTTGAATTTTTTCCGGCGTATCCGTCGGAAGTACCGTCCGAAAATCTGGTGGTCGGTCAGAATGGCAAACCGGTCGGTTTGATTGACAAAACCGCCTTTCAGAAGAGCTACTTCCATCGGAATGTCGGCGATAGACTCGATTCTGTCGGCAAGAAGTTCTGAAAGGCGTAAGGCCTGCCCCGGATTATCGGCGGCGATAAAATATTCAATACCGTTATTCCTAAATCTCTCGATGTTGTCAGCCAGAAGATCGAGCCTTGAGCCAAGTGACGGATGCTCCCGGCAATTGAAGTCTATTATATCGCTTCGGCCTCCCTTGAACGGTACATAGTCGATTTTTTTATTATCATTGATGTACTGCCACACCCGGTCGATATTGCGGTAGTACAAATCAACATCGGGAAGCCGGCTCAGCCGTTCGGCCATGCGGTCATAACGTCTTCCGGTGATTTCCCTGATCCCGTCGATTTCGGCCTTGAGATTCCCCTCACCGCTTAAAAACGTCAACGTTTTTCCCGGAGTGAAATCAGTCAGGCAACCGGAATCCAGTCCGAAAGCGGCCGCCAGCCATTCCAGTCCGGGCAGTTCCGGGTCGTTCAGGTAGCGGGCGCGGATGACAACGGCATCATCTTCGGGAAGCCTCTCCAGGTATCTTTACACTGTATCCGGTGTTACCGAAACCTCCCGGCGGGGTAAAAGGTTGACATTATTAAGCCGCTCAGTCGTACGCTGGGTGGCGACTTCAAATTGCCTGATCGTATCAATCTCGTCGTCGAAAAACTCGACCCGGATCGGGTAATCAAAACCGGGGGAGAAAAAATCGATCAATCCTCCCCGAAGCGCGAAATCGCCGACTTCCTCGACCAGCGGTACCCGGCGAAAACCCATTTTAGCCAGTTTCATGGTCAGGGTATTAATCTCAATCTCTTCGCCGGTTCTTAAATGCAGGCTGGAGTTCTCGAAATTTTCCAGAGTGATGGTCGGCTCGATAAGCGCCCCGATGGGAGCGACGATAATATTTACATCACCGTTTTTCAGGCGGGCAAGAGTGGAAAGACGGCGCCCGATTATTTCGGCAGTGGGCGACCTGAATTCATAGGGGGGAGACAGCCGCGCCGGGAAATGCCCGACTATTTTATCGCCGACAAGAAAAACAAGATCATCATATAAGTCGTTGGCTTCATCATCACCGGCCGTTACCGCAATAATCGGCCGACCAATTGTCCGGCACAGATTGGAAAGCAATATCGCCTGTGACGAACCGGCCAGCCCGGTTACGGTGATGTCATTTGCGCTTGTGTCCTCCAGCTTATCCGTAAGCTTTTTATACCCTGCTGTCAGAGCAAAGTGCTCGACTATTCTGTCAAGGTGTATTTTTTCTTGTCTTTTTACCGCCAGGCTCATGGGACATTACTCCAAGCGCAAAAGCCCCACCCGGAACCCGGGAGGGGTGTTGTATTCTTACTCTCTTATCGGGCAACAAGTTAATAAATTAAGAGCTCTACGGCAATAAAAAAATAACAGCCGGGTTGCTTCCCGTCGGTCTGGATACTTGACTTATTCACCTTTTTGCGTTTTATCTAACAGGTAAGATATTATGGATTGGATTTAATATGAATGAGTCAGCATTAAAAGGATACAAGGGCCGCGCCCGGGAAGTCCTGCAGTCACTGGGCGGCCGGGTCTGGGCCAATGTTACCATTAAAACCGACCGGGGGAATTTCGAGGGGGTTATACTCCCCCGCTCCGAAACCGCCGACGGCGATCATATTGTTCTGAAATTAAAAACCGGTTACAATATCGGTGTCCGCGCCAACCGGATACAGGAAATCAAAGAAAACAGTTTCAAGGAAGCGGTCTATAAAATTCCCGAAAAGGAATTTCCGTTCTCCGAGGAAAAATCGAATGTTACCCTGCTGGGAACCGGCGGGACCATTGCCTCGCGCCTGGACTACCGCACCGGAGCGGTAATTCCGGCTTTCACACCCGGCGAGCTGTACGGTGCCGTCCCCGAACTGGCCGATCTGTGCAATCTGGAAACAATCAAGCTGTTCGGGGTCTTTTCGGAGAACATGGGCCCGGAACAGTGGATGAAGCTGGCCGAGGAGATCGGCCGCCAGGTGGCCAAAGGGGTCGATGGCATTGTTATCGGTCACGGTACCGATACGATGCACCATACCGCCGCGGTGCTGTCATTCATGGTACAGAATAGCCCGGTCCCGATTGTCATGGTTGGTTCGCAGCGTTCATCGGATCGGCCATCGTCGGATGCCGCTTTCAATCTCCGCTGTGCGGCCTATACCGCCGCCCATAGTGATATTGCCGAAGTGATGGTCTGCATGTTCGGCCCGACATCCGATGAGTACAATCTTCTTCATCGGGGAACCCGGGTCCGCAAGATGCACTCGTCATACCGATCAACCTTCCGCACCATCGGCGACGTTCCCCTGGCTATGGTAACCCCCGAGTATATCACCCCGATCAAGACCGATTATAAAAAGCGGCGGAATGATAAGAATATCGATATCAGGGCGGTATTCGATGAAATGGTTTCGATTGTGTACTATTATCCCAATATGCGGCCGGATATTATTGAATCGCTGATCGACAACGGTTACCGTGGTATCGTTATTGCCGGAACCGGACTGGGGCATGTCAACAAACCGCTCTATCCGGCCTTGAAAAAGGCGCATGATAAGGGGATTGCGATATAC
>DAOWOO010000063.1 GCA_030642025.1 Candidatus Zixiibacteriota bacterium
ACAGTATCCATATCCATAATAATACATTCAGGGCCTACACTCTGAATGATGGCGGAATTACTAAGGCGGTTTTATTCGATGGCGTTAATTATGGGGATGTTTTGGTATTCGAAAATAACCGCATTGAGGGTAATGTGCACCTTGTCAAGTGGGGTGATTATAACGGTGGCGCAAAAAACGTAACCATGAGGGGGGACACGCTGGCTTTTACAGGTACCACCTATGGCAATACATATGTTTATTATCTTGGTGAATTATCCAATGGCTGGGATTGCTCCAACAACCGGGCAGTGGACATGGTCTATGAAAATGGTGCCATTGACACTGATGTTAATTTCAGTTCCAACGGAACTCTTCAGTTGGGGTTGGCGGTTACGCTGAATGTCTATGTCGAGGGGCGTAACGACCTGCCGGTCGCCGGTGCGGCTGTCACGGTTGTCAATAGCTATGGCCAGACCGTTCTGACCGGAACGACCGATAATTATGGCAATATCAGTGGTGTCGTCAGCTATCGTTGGGAACGGCGCGGTAGTCCGGACTCAACCGCCTTTAATAATTTCAGCATTAAAGCCAAAATGGGCAGTGACAGCACAGTTTCCAGCTTTACAATCGGGGCTGGATCCGCCGCTCCCAGTATGACTTTAAGCAATACCGATGGCGGCGGAACGGTGCCCGATGACACCACTCCGCCGTCGGCAATTGACGATCTTGGCGCCGTTACCGGCGTGGAAGTGGGGGAGGTGGTTCTTGACTGGACCGCCCCGGGTGACGACGGCGATATCGGCCAGGCAACATCGTATGAGGTCCGTTATTCGCAGAGTATGATCACAAGCGTAAATTACGGCCAGGCAGCCATTTATCCGACTCCGCCAAACCCATTACCGGCGGGGTTGTCTCAGGAATTGATCGTAACCTCGTTATTACCCGGAGAAACGTATTTTTTTGCAATCCGGGCATATGATGATGAAGGATTATTATCCGGCTTGTCCAATGTGCCCTCAGCCGTTTCCCAGTATGGTGGCGGTGATGATACCACTCCGCCGTCGGCTATTGACGATCTTAATGCCATTACCGGTGAGGATATGGGGGAGGTGGTTCTTGACTGGACCGCTCCCGGTGATGACGGCGATATCGGCCGGCCGGCATCATATGAAATCCGTTATTCATTAAGTACGATAACCATCGGCAATTACAGCCAGGCATCCATATATTCAGCTCCGCCGAATCCACTACCGGCGGGGTCGTCTCAGGAATTGATCGTAACCTCGTTATCGCCCGGAGAAATGTATTTTTTTGCAATCCGGGCATATGATGACGCCGGATTGATCTCCGGGTTATCCAATGTGCCCTCCGCAGTTTCCCAGCTTGATTTTAGCTCTGGTGATGATGACAGTACCGGTACTAAAAACCCTGCCGTTGATCTGTCGCCCCATCCATATCCAAATCCGTATAATCCCATCTCCGGGCTGACTCTGACTTTTACCGATATCCCTGAAGGATCCAGCCTGGCCATAATGACGGTTTCGGGGAGTATCGTCAAACAATGGGATAATACCACCGGTGACGTTACCTGGGACGGCCGCGACGGGTCGGGGAGCATGGTGTCTTCCGGTGTGTATCTCTGGTATATCGAGGGAACCGATGGCAGGGGGAAAATAATAATCCGACGATAACATCTCTATCGCCGGATTAAAGAGATTTGCTTCATTACCTTTTCAGGCGTTACGGTACCCGTCGGTTTGGTCCGGCCGGCATCTCACGAAAATGATAACTTGAATCTTCTTTCCGCTTCAGGTCGCCGAATATCCGGTTTACTTTTTTGGGTTCAATGCCCATTGTTTCGGCGATGATATCGGCCGGTACATTTTCCCGCATCGCCCACATGAACACATCGAGAGTGTCGTATGGCAGACGGAAAAAGAACTCATCGTCAGATGTTTCAGAACTGAAAGTGTCGGGGCTGGGAGAGCGGTTGATGATTCCCTCGGGAACACCAAGGTGGCGGCCCAGTTGATAAATGTAGGTTTTATACAGGTGTGAAAGCGGTTCGATATCGACCCCTCCGTCACCGTATTTAACATAAAATCCCAGTAAAGTTTCAGAGAGATTGGTAGTGCCGGCAACCAGGTAATTTTCCGATTCGGCCACATGGTACAGGACCGACATCCGAGTCCGGTGCTTCAGATTGGTTGCTCCGACAATAGCCCTGAGGTCACGGCCAGTGATTCTTTTCATTGCGGGGCCGCTCTCCGATTCCATTTTTATGGAATAGACATTCAGGCTGTCCTTCTCAAGCAGGCTGCCCGGTTGAACCAATTTCCATTTCTGCGAGCCGTCAAATTCCGGAAAATATTTCCGGACTATATCATCCCGCATTTTATAAGCCCCGTAGGCCTCCAGAACTGGCGTAATTTCCCTGTAAATGGTTTTCATGCCGAATTTTGCGGCTAGCTCTTCGGCCAATTCGGCGCTTATCGGATTGGATTCTTTTTCCGGCATAATGATGGTGATCAGTTTATCATTGCCGACGGCCTTTTGAGAAAGGATGGCGGTAACGGCCGAGTCAATTCCCCCGGAGATACCGACCACGATTCCGTCACGCCGAAACCGGTTGATGGCCTGGTCACGGATAAATTCCACCGTGAGGTCGATTTCCTTTTCAACATCCAGGGCCGGAAGTGTATTTTGGAATTTCATAAGAGATCTCCGTATCATAAAAATGCGAATACTTTGTATCAGCCGGTCATTAAGCTCTTTTACTTTCAATAAAGCCGGTAATTCTGTCAATTGAATCAAGGTTGTCCGGTGTAAGTTCCTCGTCTTCGATGGCGATTCCGAAAGTTCCTTCAATGTAGCTTATCAGTTCCAGAACCCCGGTGGAATCAATAACGCCGGTGTCCAGCAGGGAATCATCCCTTGCGGGGCCGGCTGAATCATCAAAGACAAAGTTCTTCCGAATATACTCTTCCACCTTTTCTGCGACCTGTTCTCGATTCATATCTAATCCCATTCAAATTATTAAAAAATTGAATAATTTTTATACTTGCTCTTGTTTTAATCAAGGTATTTTTATTAATATTGTCGATACAAATTATATCGGCAAGAAAATAAAATGTTGAACCTTAAAATAAATGGACAATATAGATGTCTGATAGCTATGATTATCTGAAAATCGACGCCGAGGCGGTCATCGCTCAATTGACCGAACGGATTGCGCGGCAAGTCAGAGTAAACCTGAAAAAAGACGGCGCGGTGGTGGGAATCTCGGGGGGGATTGATTCCTCGGTGATTGCCGCCCTGTGTGTAAAGGCGCTGGGCCCGGAGAAGGTCCTGGGCTTGAGTATGCCGGAAACGGATTCCAGCCCTGACAGCGAAAACCTGGCCAAAAAGCTGGCCGGAAAACTTGGAATTGAATACATTGTGGAGAATATTTCAGGTGTCCTCAATGGTTTCGGATGTTACCGCCGCCGTGACGAGGCAATAAAGAGTCTTTTCCCCGAGTACGGCCCCGGCTACAAAAACAAGATAACCATCGGGTTCAGTCCCCTGGAAAAGTCGGCGCTGAACTTTTTCAGGCTGACTGTTGAATCGCCGGATGGAGAGAGCAAATCGGTGCGAATGCCCCGAAAGGAATACCTTCAAATTGTGGCCTCATCGAATTTCAAACAGCGCACCCGTATGTCAATGCTGTATTACCATGCCGAGCGGCTGAACCGGGCGGTGGCCGGGACCGGAAACAAGGATGAACACATGCTCGGCTTTTTTGTCAAATATGGCGACGGCGGCGCCGACTTTAAGCCGATTGCACATCTTTACAAAATGCAGGTTTATCAACTGGCCGACAAACTGGACCTTCCTGATGAAATCCTTAACCGAACCCCGACCACTGATACCTACAGTGCCGAGGTTACCGAAACCGACTTTTTCTTTGGTGTCGAATTCGATATTCTCGACCCGATCTGGTACGCCATGGAACATAATATTGCGGAATCCGAAGTAGCCGGTGCGTTAGGGCTGACCGAAGAGCAGGTGGGGTGGGTGATGAAGGATATCCGGCAAAAAATGCGGACAACCGAATACCTTCGGATGCCGCCGCTGGAAGAAGAGTAATCGTATAGAATAATGATGCGAACTGTTTCAATTGTATTTATATTAGTCAGGCAACAGTTTATATCTATGGCGGCCGAATATTTGCCAGGGAGAGCCAATCGGTAATGGAAAAACGGCGACAGAAAAAGGGATTTGATATCGGCGATCTGATGTCGGTAATATGGCGCCGTAAGTGGATAATAATAATTCCGATGATCCTCGTAACGGCGGCTACTTTTGCCGGATCATATCTCATTACCCCGGAGTACGAATCATCGGTCATCGTCTGGATAGGCAACCCGGTCAAGCTTTCCACCGACCTGCAGCGACTTCTGGGCAACGGGCGGCAGATGATACAGTCGAGCTACGACCGACAACTTGAATTGAAAAGCCTGCAGAATGAAATCACCTCGTCGCCTTATCTGAGTCAGTTGATTTCCATACTCAAACTTGACCGCAATCCGGAACTGGATAAAAAGGCCATGAAGGTTCGCTTAACCCGACCCGATCTTACTCTGGCGCAAATAAAATTCGATTTTCTCATCAACAAGTTGCGGGATAAAATCGAAGTCAGTTATGCCGGCAAGGATCAGGTCTTGATTGTTGTACAGTCAACCGATCCTTATATGTCGCGCGACATGGCGCAGAACCTGGGTGAAATCTTTATCTCGGAAAAGATGAAAGAGGAACTCGGCTCGGTCAGACTTTCACAAGATTTTTCCTATGGACAACTGGCTAAATATGAGAAGGATCTTCAGGATAGGACTGATGAGAAAACTGCTTTTGAAAGGCAGTTCATGAAGATTAAACTTGATGAGCTGGTAACATCTGAGGGAAATCGAAAGGAGATATCATCGGAAATTCAGGCAAACAGCTTTGAAATACAGGATAAAAAAGACGAAGAAGCCAATCTTATCAGTCGCCTGGCCGGCCTCGGCGTCCCGAGGAACAGGTTGAAATTGAATGAGTCGGCTTCGCTGTTGGATCTGAAAAAGGATGTCAAGGACCTGATTGAATCACTTACCAGCCTCATGCAGAAATACCGGTGGAGCGACCCCGAAATATTGAATTTTAACGCCCGGATGTATAACCTGATCGGGCAGATTGATAACGAAACCAGGGGGCTTGTAGAAGACCAGTTCGGAGACTATGAAGAAGATATCAGGGATTTAATCGTCCAATTGTTCGTCGCAAGATCAGATCTGGATATTCTTTATTCCCGCGCCAACAACCTCAGTCTGGCATTGGCCGATTTGAACAACAAAATAAATCTTGTTCCCGAATATGAGGCCCGGCTCGATCAGATGGATCGTGAAATTGCCGCCGCCAGGGAACTACGTGACAAATTCAAAGAACAGCAGGAGAGCTCCCAGATTTCTCAGGCGCTCTTGAGAGAGTCCAAGCACAAGGTGATAGAACCGGCCAAGGTCCCGCTGGCGCCGTTTAAGCCGCAACGCTCAAAGATTGCGGTTCTTGGTGTGTTGCTGGGATTGGCGATAGGGGTTGGCGCCGCACTGTTGGTCGAGGTGATGGATACCTCCTTTAAGAGCCTTGAGGATATTGAGGATGCGCTGGGTTATCCTGTAATTGGCGTTGTCCCGGAAATCACATTCCTCAAAAAAGTCCAAATTAAATATTGAGTTGTTCTGATAATGTCAGATCACCTGTTTTTCCGATAGATAATTATTTGCCTGAAACATACTTGGCTTCCTAATGTTGTAATAGTTAATTTAAAGGTGCTAACATCCGGGAATAAGCAGAATGGGCAATTCTATCAGCGAAAACAAATCGGCGGTAAATCGCCGGAAAGATGATATAATTCGATATCTGAGGGAGCGCGATTTCAACTCTCTTTTGCAGTGGGCGCAATCACAGCGCACATCCATTCGAACCATTTCATCTCTTCTGTTCGATAGCGACCCACTGGTGCGTTGGCGAGCCATCGAGGGGATAGGCCTGATCGCGGGACTGAAGGCACAGCATGATACCGAATCGGTCCGACGGCTGATACGACGTCTGCTGTGGCTGATGAGCGACGAGTCCGGAGGTATATGCTGGTACGCCCCTGAAGCAATAGGCGAAATCCTGGTTAATGTCCCCCAAATGCGGGCAGAGTTTATACATGTCCTGGTTTCATTTGCCGATGAAGAACCGTTTGAAGCCGGGGTGAGGTGGGCGATTTACCGTTTGGCGCCCGTTGTGAAAACAAACAGCGAGCAGTATCAGGTGTTAAAAGAGCAGACAGACAGGATTAAGGCCACGCTGTCACACGACAACCCGCGGATCAGGGGAACATCGGTTCTGGCCTTGAGAGCGCTGGGTGTAAAGATAATACCGGGTAAGATCAAATCATCGTCGGATACCGACGATACATTTCCATTTTATGATTATGATTCCGGCAAATTAAGAGATATCAAAGTCTCCGATAATATCGAATCTGCATAACAACGGTGATTTTTAGACAATTATCTGGAAATAGGAGGCGGATAGAACTCATCCGCCTGAAAATTCAGAGAATATTTACTTTGCGGAAGGCTTGCTCTTTTCCTTCAATTCTTTCTCTTTGGCCGCGAGGGTATCCGGTTTGATGGTGATTGTTTTTTCTCCAAACAGCGAGAAGCGCAACCATTTGTAGCCGAATTTAAGAAGTTCCAAATCATCTTTTTCAATCTTCTTTTTTGTATCGTCATCGACTTCGAAACGGTCGAAAAATGTACTTCTGAAAAGGAATTTTCGGAAACTGTCGAGATTATAGCAGGCGGTATAAAACATCTCGACTTTTCTGGGATCAAGTGCCTGGCCGGCTTCGTCAAAACCCCGGTGAAGTGTCAATTGCTTATAATCCTCGCCGGCTTCATTATATTCTTTTATCCCCTGATCATCCAGCCATTGCCCAATGGTCTGTTTATGATCTTCTTCAAAGCCCTTGCAGACGGATTCCTTCAGCAGGAAATAGAACTCCTCTGCGACTTCCGGATGGTTATCGCCGGGCGAGGCCAGTCCCAGGGGATACATCCGGCAGGCCCAGGGTCGGTCGGAATAAACAGTGCATCCTTTCTCCGAGACAAAGGGACAAGTTTTCTTATCGTCATCCTTCATTTTAAGAAGGACAATGGGATGTTTTAAATTCTTGTCAAACGGGGAGATTGTGTACTTGTCAAGAAATTCCCGAGAATTAATGTTCAGGCTGTTTTTCAATCTGAGGATGTCATACGGTGTCAGAAATATATTCACATCACGGCAACACTCATTGAAACAGGGGACACCTGCGTGGCATTTAAAGCAAAATGAATCATTTACCGAAAG
>DAOWOO010000337.1 GCA_030642025.1 Candidatus Zixiibacteriota bacterium
CCCCGGTTGTCAAAACGCACCACGTTGACGGTGTTGGAACTCAGCCAGTCGGTGTCCTCGCGAAGATTGGCGACACTGTCATCGGTCTTGTCAAAGGGATCCGGGCCGAAGTAATAATAGTACACTCCCTTGCTTTCAGTCCCGAGAATAAAAACATTCCCAAAAACATCAATCGATGCCACCCGATCGGTGGCAATGCCGTCAGCCATGCCGAATGAAATCGAATTGCCGGTGTTATCCAGATCGAAGATTGACACCGGATTGCCGTCCAGGGCGCGGTAATTGCAGACGTACAAATACCGGGAGTCGGCGGCCAGATTGTTCACGACCACATAAGCCGGGCCTTCCGAAACGCCTCTCAGCGAGGAGTTGTTTTCATCGAAATTGACCGCTGTGCCGTTGGCTATTCTATACAGCCCATAGCCCCAGAGACCGACCCAGAGATTGTCACGATTGTCATACAATACCGTTGTCGTCCAGTCCCGGAAGTCGCCGTCTATGTCCGACCAGAGATCGGAATCGAACATCGCCGCACCGTCGATATTAAAAGCCCCGGCAACGATACCATCACCCCTCGAGGCCAGCGAGGTAATATAATTTCCCGGCAAACCGCCGTCCTCTAATTTCTGATAGATGTTGTCTGTACCGAAGTATACGCCGCCGTCTTGAAGACCAACCCAGTGCTCACCGCCGATCACTCTTCCCGCAGCGAAATTATTACCGGGGATAGTCGGCGTCACATTACCGGCGGTTCCCGATTCCGAATGGACAAAAAAACCACCGGCGGTATAGATTATCAGGCTGTCGCCTTCGACTATCATGTGCCTTACCGATATCGGTTCACGGGTCGGCAGTTTAACAAACGAAGTATCAAGGCCGTCAATTGTCAGGCGGCTGGCATTTTTGGATGATCCGACAAAGACGGTATCGTGAAAATAGGCTACCGCTCCGATTCTATCATCGCCCAACTCCGGGAAACCATCACTGTCAAATGATGTCCAGTTGGCAAACGACTTTAAAAGATTGGGATCACTTTTATCGGCCACGGCCAGGCCGGTGGAGCTGGCGATCCAGACGGTATCGCCTGAAATTTCGATATCATTGATTTTCGGCTCCGGGCTCAGATTTCCGAACCTGAAATAAAAATCCTCGATTTGTCCGCCGTTGGCTTCCTTCGAAAACAGCGCCAGCCCGGCCCCGGTCCCCACCCAGAGATACTCACCGTCATCGGCGATGGTATACAGAGTCATCAGGTTGTTATCACGGTCGAAGAAAAGATAAGGCGTGTACCGACCATCCCTGTATTTAATCAACCGCCCGCAACCGGCCAGCCAGACGACGTCGTCATCATCTTTTAGAATATAGTGCAGGTCGCTGGTACCAGAACCGTCGGTGTTGGTAATTTTTATAAAGTTTCCGGAAACCGGATCGATTTTAAGCCATCCCCCGGAAGAGACCACCTGAAGGGAGTCGTCGAAATAATCAATGTAACGCACCTGCGCCGTCGATGTCATCGATGACCAGCCGCTCATATCAATGGAATATGTGCCGGGGGCAAAAATTAGAAGGAGAATAAATATCAGCAAAAACAGTTTCAACGGATCTTTTTTATTGCCCATAACACGGTTAATATAGAGAAAATGAGGACGGTAAGCAACCAGCAGAATTTCCCGGCAATCGGCCCGATAGATGTGAATGTGGAAAACTTCTTTTTGGGCGTCAAACCGCCGGTGATAATATCACGGACATACAGACCGGCTCGCGAAGTCTCATGACCGTATGGATCTATTATGGCCGAGATGCCGCTGTTGGCACAGCGGGCAATCCAGACCCGGTTCTCCACCGCCCGCATAACGGCCAGCCGCATATGCTGAAACGGCCCGGAGCTCCGGCCGAACCAGGTGTCGTTGGTAATGGCTACCAGGAACTGGGCTCCTTCCAGAAGACATTGCCTGACAAATCCGGGGAAGGCGACTTCATAGCAGATAAGCACGGCGTAATCAGCCTTATCGGTTTTGAAAATTTCAATGGAATCACCCGAATAAAAATCCGACCACCACTGGACTTTCCGAGTTTTTATGACATCAAGATACTTCGAAAGAAATTCGCGTCTTAAGAATGGAAGATATTCCTGGTAAGGCGCTCGTTCGGAAAACGGCACCAGTTTCATTTTGTGATAATACTGGCCCAGTCGGCCATCGGGCAAAAATTGAAATGCCGAGTTGTATGCTTTCTCTTTATTGTCCCGGTATTCTATATCGAGAGCTCCCATCAAATTACAGGTGCCGGTTTTTTCGGCGGTGTGCATGAGCATATGCCGGTATTTCGGTTCTATCCGGGGATATGACGGGGCCGCCGTCTCGGGCCAGACTATCAGATCGACCGTATCCCGCGATGCCTCAACCGCCAGGGAATCATATAATACAAAATTATAATCGCGAGTTGCCTGGCCCCATTTCTTATTCAGTTCGACATTCCCCTGCAGAAGAGCTACCCGGAAACTTCCCGGATCTTGCAAAACCGGCATGACCGCCCAGCCATACAGGTAGGTTACACTCAGCAACGCCATGAAGGCAATGGCAGAACCCACCTTTTTTTCAAGGCGGCTGGTTCTATCCAGCAGTTGCCAGACAAATATATTCAGCAGAATGACAATAAACGAAAGGCCATAAACACCGATAACCGATGCGATCTGTATCAGGGTCAGGTAGTACCCCTGGCTGTATCCCAAGTCGGTCCAGGGAAAGGCAATCTCGGTCAGGCTTCGAAAATATTCCATGCCGACCCACAGTATCGGGAGAAGCACAATTCCCAGCCGTTTCTTATAATTATATATATTTGAAAACGCCGCAAATGCC
>DAOWOO010000055.1 GCA_030642025.1 Candidatus Zixiibacteriota bacterium
AGATGAAATTCGGGAAAATCGTGGTCGTTGAAAAAGAGATGTTCCTGGGAACCGGGGCCACCGCCAAATGCGCCGGTGGTGTTAGAGCCCAGTTCTCCAATAAGATCAATATCAAGATGTCGATGAAATCCGAGGAAATGCTGGTCAATTTCGAGGAAGACACCGGTTACCCGGCCGTATTTGAACAGGTCGGCTACATGTTTCTTTTATCCGATGAGAACGAGCTGGCCCTGTTTTCAAAAGCGGTGGAACTTCAGAAATCGCTTGGTCTTGACGTTAACCTCATCGACCCTGCCGAAATCAATAAAATCGCTCCGCCGGTGAGAACCGACGATATAATCAAAGCCACCTTCTGCAAACAGGACGGAATCGCCGACCCCAATGACATGATTCAGGGATACGCCTCGGCCGCCCGCAAGCTCGGTGTCAAAATAATCACCGAAAACGAAGTCACCGGTCTAACCATATCAGGCGACGAAATAAAAGGCGTGCAGACCAAAAACGGTATAATCGACACCCCGCTGGTTGTCAACGCCGCCGGGCCGTACGCCAAGGTAATTGCCAAAATGGCCGGACGGGACCTCAAGGTAGAGCCGGTGCGCCGACAGATTGTCACTACAGGCGAACTGGATTATATCAATTCCCATTTCCCGATGGTGGTCGATATCAAATCCGGTCTCTATTTCCACAAAGAATCACCCGGACTTCTGCTCGGCTGGGCAGATAAGGATGTTGCTCCGGCCTTTGATGAATCGGTCGATCCCGATTATACCGACAATATCATTATGAAAGCGCTCGATCGAGTTCCCCGGCTGGAAACCGCTGAAATGGCCAACAGTTGGGCCGGACTGTACTCGGTCACCCCGGATCATCATGCCACAATCGGCTTCGACGATAAGATCAAAGGGCTGTTTTACAATTGCGGCTTCTCCGGCCACGGCCTGATGCACGCTCCGGCGGCCGGACTGGTGACAGCCGAGATTATCTGCGAAAAGAAACCGACAATAGATATCTCCTCCCTCTCCCCCGACCGTTTCGCCAAAGGCGCCGCCATCGAAGAAACGAACGTGATTTAGTTAGTACAATTCATATCTTATAATCATCGTAGGTCATTATCGTTCTTCATAATGTTTTTTTGCTGTGCTCTGCGAATTATTTTCGATCTGCACAGGCGTTGTGCCCGGTGTATCCTGATGAACGAAGGGTGTACGATAGAGTGATCGTCAAATTGCCCGGGTACAATAAAAATAAGGACAACCTTTTCAGGCTGTCCTTATGTATGGTCAGATTGCAGGATTATCGGGGGTACTGGCATTCAGGCGGGCAGCAGAGAACCGGAACGCCCAGAGGTTCGACATAAACATGCGCGATCATATTCAGAATATCGGTCAGGTTTACAGTCGGGTTCTGCCATGACACGCCGTCGCCATTCACATCATACAAAGCGTTGCATCCGTCGGCCGCCTGCGGCTCACCAACCGGATCAACATAAACATACGATATGGCATTTAATATATCAGTCAGGTTAACCTGGGTCGATTTGTCGGCATCACCGGGGATTCCCCAGGCCAGACAGCAGTTCACCTGATCCGAGGCTGTTATTACAAACGCCAGATCAAGCGGCACCGGCCCGAGTGCAATACATTCGTGGACAATAAGGCCTTCAAGAACAAAGTTGTATCCACGCACATCGACCGAGATCCATTCCGGGTTATATTGCTCTATGGCAACGACGTATTCAAACATGCCGTTGATAAAGTCATCCTGATGAACGGTTATCCGTCCGATATAAACTTCCTCCGGCTCAACTCCCGGCAGAGGCGGTGCGCTGTCACCGGGCGGCTGCTCCAACGACCAGACATCAGTCGAATAATTGACGGCAATTTCCACCCAGCTTGGCTCCGTGGGTACCATAACGTTTCCATTGAACTGAATCATGACCTCTTTATAGCGATAATAGGTGAACGGATGATCATAAAACCAGACATTCCACCAGCCAGATCCGGGGTAAAAATACCAACCATCGCCAAAAGCATTTTCTCCGAAGCCGTCGGCAAAGGAACCATCGGGATTGACAGCAACCCCAAATGCATTGGTTATCGGCGTTGACGCCGTAACGGGTTCATACAGTTCCGTCCATGTGGTCGGACGACCGCCCTGCTCCATGCGGCAAGTACCTACTGTAATGCCGCTCATGCCTTCAAGCGCTGATCCTGGGGCGCCGACAAATTCAATATAATAAGTGATATCAAAGAAGCTTTCCACCCACCAATCAGGATCAGACAATTGGGTCAGAGTAAATTCCCCCGGACTTGGCAAGCCGAAATCTGAACCGGCCACAAAGCCCAGAAAATCAAAATCAGGATCACCCACAACCTGACCCTCCAGACGGAACATCTCCGCCGGAAAAGTCTGGACAGGATCGCCCGGAGTACGCGGTCCGGTATGCATTTCGCCAAAAACCGGCATACTGATATTACGCGAAAATCCCGCCAGATCGCCATGCCCGGTCATGGCCATGTCAAGAATGGCGCTAAACAGGTGAACCTCACCACCCAAAGATCCGCCGGGACTGGTCATTATATCGGTGAAGTCGTGAAGCGTGGGATCTATTTGGATCCACGTTCCCGGCGGAAGACCGTCTATAATAGCCATATAGTCATCCGGCGCCGTATAGGGACACTGAGCCGGCAGATCAACCGTGCCGGTGCCGTTATCGGGAGCAATGCAGATATCGGTCCCTATACCCATAACGGCGTTATCCTTGAAGTGATTAATCGATGATTTCCAGCCCCAGAAAGCATCCTGATCATTTTCAAGGACGGCCGTTATGCAGAGCCAGTAAATAACGCCCTCGGTTTGAAAAAACCAGTCCTCCTCGGGCAGAAAAATATTATACTGGACATAATCCTGATGATTGTCCGGCAGGATAATTTCCGGATCCTCGGACGGATCATACCAGCCTTCCCATTCATCGCCCGAAAAGGCCAATACATGGAAATCTCTGACGACCTTTCTCCAGAGCAAATCACCGGGACGGCTGTAAGGCAAAGACGGTGGGTCTTCAGGAATATCGGTATAGATACTCACAATAAAACACTCAATATTCCCCTCTATTCCATCTTTCCAGGAACCCCAGAAGTGGATATCCTTGACCGGTCCGGATTCGGAACACTGCCAATCATCAGCCAGTGTTACCGGAGTAGTCGTCATTACATCCCATCCGGACAAATCCGGGAGCTGCGGCTCATGCATTTTGTGTCCGTCGCCGGGGGACCAATCGGCGAGGATTGGGCAGGCCAGCCAGAGAATTACGGCGAGACAGCCCAGGATTGACAACGGGTTACGCATTTTTTACCTCCCAAGTGTTCTTTCAGCGGTATTGACCGCCAGATTTATGGTTTTTCGACTTGTTTCCGTGGTTATTCAGACATAACAGTTTTAAGGCCTTGCTTTCGGTTAAACGGTTAAAAGCCACCACTGGAAAGCAAATTACCGCGGAGTAAGTTCCAGACGCGTAAAACAAACAAACATAGAGTTGAAGCCAACCAATGTATTACTTGCTAATCACAGTAAGTCTGTCAAAAAATGTGACTGTGAGCCGCTCCCAAACAGCCCCATATCTATCTAAATATACGAACATGACAAAATGTGTCAAGAATTTAAATACTCCGTGGGCTTGCTTCAAGTATTGCAATCGGGTAAAATCATGTCGCAAATACGGACAAACTATTTAGATAAGATAGACCTAAAATTCGGTTTACAAGACGGGTTGCATTTATTATACTTATAGACTTTGAAAAACCCGGTGAGTCTGATTTAAAAACATGGTGGGATTTGCCACCGGGGCTGCCCGGGCGAACATGAACATATTTTACATTTTGGCAGGTGTCATAATATGGCGAAAATGAAACTTGAAGATATCAAGGTTATTTTGGCAACTGATTGTGGTTCCACCACGACCAAGGCAATTCTGATTGAAAAGCGCGACGGTGAATTCCGGCTCATCGTTCGCGGTGAGGCTCCGACAACGGTGGAGGCGCCGTTTGAAGATGTTACCATGGGCGTCTTAAACGCGGTGGGTGAAGTGGAAGAACTCTCCGGCCGCAAGCTTCTTGATGAAAACGGCAGGATTATCTCCCCCTGCAACGGAAACGTCGGCACTGATATCTATATATCAACGTCGTCGGCAGGCGGCGGTTTACAGATGATGGTGGCCGGAGTGGTCCGTTCGATGACTGGCGAGTCTGCCGAACGTGCCGCCCTTGGCGCCGGGGCCATTGTGATGGATGTTATTGCCTCCAATGACAAGCGTCTCCCCTATCAGCAGATTGAGCGCATAAGGCACCTTCGACCCGACATGATACTGCTTTCCGGCGGTATTGACGGCGGCACCACCACCCATGTTGTGGAGATTGCCGAACTGGTATCGGCGGCTGATCCCCAGCCGCGGCTTGGCGCCGGCTATAAGCTTCCCATTATCTATGCCGGTAATATAAACGCCGCCGATGCGGTAAAAGATACTTTGTCCGACAAGGTCGATCTGCGAACAGTCGATAATATCCGCCCCGTTCTTGAACGCGAAAACCTTGGCCCGGCCCGTGAGGAAATTCATAACCTGTTTATGGAACATGTCATGGCCCAGGCTCCGGGTTACAAGAAACTCATGAGCTGGACAGATGCCCCGATCATGCCCACCCCCGGCGCGGTAGGATTGATTATCAAGACCATCGCCGACATAGAAAATATCGAGGCGGTCGGTGTTGATATAGGCGGCGCCACCACCGATGTTTTCTCGGTGTTCCGTCCGGAAGACGCCCCCGACGGAATATTTAATCGCACCGTATCGGCCAACCTCGGCATGAGCTATTCGGTTTCCAACGTATTTGCCGAGGCGACAATGCCAAAAGTTATGCGATGGGTGCCTTTTGTGATGGATGAGCGCGACCTCCGCAATCGCATAAAAAACAAGATGGTTCGTCCGACCACAATTCCCCAATCAATGGAGGAATTGATATTTGAGCAGGCAATTGCCAAAGAAGCATTAAGGCTGGCTTTTATCCAACATAAGAATTTCGCCACAGTACTCAAAGGTGTTCAACAACAGCGGACCATCGCCGATGCTTTCGAGCAGACGGCGTCGGGTGCGTCCATTGTTAATATGATGACACTGGATATTCTGGTCGGTTCCGGCGGCGTTCTTTCACACGCCCCGAGACGTCAGCAGGCGGCTCTGATGCTTATCGATGCCTTCCTTCCGGAGGGAATCACCCGGCTGGCGGTCGACTCGATATTTATGATGCCTCAACTGGGTGTTCTGTCAACGGTGCAACAGCAGGCGGCCACCGAAGTGTTTAACAAGGATTGCCTGATTCACCTCGGTTCCTGTGTGGCTCCCGTGGGCGTGCTTAAGAAAGGCGGCCCGATGATGAATTATAAAATCACTCTGCCCGATGGGAATGTTGAGTCCGGCACTCTTAACCTGGGCGACATGAAGCTGATAAAGTTGGGCCTCGGAGACGATGCTATGCCGCTTAAGGCAAAAGCCGAACTGGAGCCGGTTCATGGATTGGATATCGGTCTCGGCAAGGGACACAAAGTCACCACCGAACTGCCTGGCGGAGTGGTCGGTATTTTACTTGACGGACGTGGTCGTCCGTTCAAACTGCCGGAAGATGAGAAAACTCGCATCGAAAAACTGAAATCGTGGATGACTGAACTTAATATTTATCCTGTTGAGGCCCTGGATAGATAGCCGTAAGCCATATGAACAAATTCTATACGCTATTATTGGCCGCCGCCTTGATACTTGCGGCCTCGTCCGTTTCAGGGAAAATATATGTTGACTGGAATGGCGAGTACTATATCGAATATCCTGATGAGTGGAGCGAGGTGCCGTACCGAGCGGTTGATATTTTCCTGGTATCCCAGAATATCAGCCCGCTGGAATTCTCCTATAGCGTGGTAATCTCCGAAGAATCCGGGCAGCCGTATTTCAGTAATGCCTATCTGTTTATAAGCGCCTATCCAATCGGTGAATTTTCCGGTCGGGAGATCGATTCCATTCTCAAGGTTATGAGCGACTCCTATGAGTCTCAGTATATCAAAGGTTCACTTGCCGACACGGTTCGAAGATTCCGTCCCGGCCAGCCGGTCTACGATGAGAAACAGAAAGTAATTGCCGTATTTGATCATATCACCGGCGCTGTAACCGACAAGGTCCTTCTGGAACTGCGTAAATTTTATGAAAAGGGAGTAGTCATTTTCTACTGTTATGCACCGATTCAGAAATTCGATTCGGTGCGCCCGAAATTCCTATCGATTCTCAATTCCTTCTCGATTGAGAATCTTGACCGGTTTTCGAAATCATCGGACAGTGTGAAAATTGTCGATTTGTCTGAACGGCAGCCTGCTGAATATGAAGACACCCGTCCCGAACCTCATTCGGGTGGAAATACAACCGACCGTTTCAGCGGAAGCGCTTTCAAAATTATACTGGCGATTGCTATCCTGATCGCGCTGATATATACAATCGCCAAGAATAAAAGAAGAAAACAGGTTTAGCTTGAATTATAAAGGTAGCAAAAAGAGGAATTAGATATGGGTCATGCATATACACCCGGCCTGAAGGTAAGTAATAAGATTCTTCTGACCAAGAACCGTATTCTGCCTTTAAAAGGCGAGGTTATAGTACAAACAGGTCAACGGGTCAAACCGGATGATATTGTCGCCCGAACCCATCTTCCGGGCATCGTGGAACCGATGAATGTCGCCAATATCCTGGGGATTCCCCCGGAGGACATCAGCGACGCCATGTTGAAAAAGGAGGGTGACACAGTCACCAAGGGTGAAAATATTGCGCTGTCAAAGTCGTTTTTCGGTCTGTTCAAGTCAAAATGCCAGGCCAAAATAAGCGGGACGATTGAATCGATCTCTCATGTAACCGGTCAGGTTCTGCTTCGAGGAGAACCGATTCCGGTAACGGTGAAGGCATATATCGATGGTGAAGTAACGGAGATTTTTGAAAAAGAGGGTGTTGCGGTGACCACCTGGTCGGCGTTTGTCCAGGGTATTTTTGGAATCGGCGGTGAAACCCACGGCGAAATCAAAGTGGCTATACCCGATAATTTATCCACGCTCACTGATAAGGAGATTAATGACTCCTGCAAGGATAAGGTCATTGTCGGCGGTTCGATGGTTACCGCCGATGCAATCAAAAAAGCTGTCAGAGTCGGAGTCGCCGGAATAGTTGTGGGGGGATTTAATGACAAGGATATGCGCGACTTTCTTGGCTATGATATCGGCGTCGCCATTACCGGCTCCGAAGAAATCGGGATTACCCTGATTATCACCGAAGGCTTCGGGCAAATAAGTATGGCGCAAAAAACCTTTGATCTGTTCAAGTCCAGGGAAGGCCAGCCGGCCTGCATTAACGGCGCCACCCAGATTCGCGCCGGAGTAATTCGGCCCGAAATAATAATTCCGATAGACGGCGATATTCATGCTGAATTGCAAAAAAGTGATTATCGCGAACTCGGTCTCCAGATAGGCTCGCCGGTGCGCGTGATCAGGCACCCCCATTTCGGTAAATTGGGCGAAGTGGTCGATCTGCCACCCCAGTTGACAGAGTTGGAATCGGGTTCGCATGCCCGCGTGCTTGAGGTACAATTCTCCGATGGTGAACGCGTCACTGTCCCCAGGGCTAACGTGGAGATGATTGAATCTTAAAAGACCGATAGGATCGGCGTATGATAA
>DAOWOO010000410.1 GCA_030642025.1 Candidatus Zixiibacteriota bacterium
CAAGACAGGCTCTCCTGTCTTCACCCTGATCAAGATCCTCAACCTTATAAGCGACACCGGCAAACTCCGTGAAGACACCGTTCCAATAGTGGCCGCCGGCGTTATCGCGGAAATAAACCATACGGTCGTTATCGGGGTTGTTGGAATTATTGCCGCTGCCGATATAAGTGGCATTAAGAATCCACGGCTGTGAATAGGGTTCGCCCGTTTCCGGAGTCGTACCACCGTCATGCTCGCCACAGCGATTACCGAAAGCGCTATCCTGAATCACAAACCAGAACTGATGATGGCCTCGGAAACCTTCATCATAATCAAAAGCGTCATCGCCGTTGAAGGCGCTGATCAAATGCTTGGTATTGACTGTTCCACCGAACCACTCGTAACCGTCGTCGTAGTTGTTGAATACTTCGACATATTCAATGACTGTGCCACTGCCGACAGCGCCCATGGTCAAGCCATTGATCTCATTGGCGGCGCCGATCTCGGTTCCGCCGTGACGGATTGAAACGTAGCGGAAAACGCCTGAATTATCAGCGTCATCGGGAGTCTCGCCGCCACCGTATTCACCCTTGAGATTGGTGGAGGGAATACCCTCGATCTGGTTGACGCCCACACCGGCAGTGGAGGTGGCGTTGATCGAGGCACGTCCCAGAATCAGAATGCCGCCCCAGAGACCGTTGGTGCCGAAAAGGACATCATATGGATCATCAACATCATCACCAACACCGGTGAAGATAATCGGGTAGTTGGCGGTACCGTTGGCGAAAATCTGTCCGCCGCGGGCAACGCAGAGATACTTGGAATTGACATCGGCGCCCGGTTCGCCTTTAACAACGGTACCGGAATCGATGATCAGAACACAACCGGAATCAACAAAAACGCCGTTCTTCAGGATATAATTGTTGCCGTTGGTCATGTGATAGGTCTGATTTGTGGCCAGGCTGATATCGGCGTCCCAAACATCGACATCCGGTTTGCCGTTATCGGTGGTCAGGCCATTGGCAAACAGCATGGCCGGGACAAGAATCAGGATGAAAGCATAAAAAAGGCTACGTTTCACTTCGATCCTCCTAAGTTAAAGTTTCAGCTCCAAAACCCAGATTACTTTTTAATTTTTCTTCTTACCAAAACTGATTTCGGTAAATGATTGCTTGCAAAAAGAGTCAGGTAATTTAACATCGCGGCAGATTGAATCTCCCGCAGCTAATAGTAAACCGTTTGTTGATTAGAACTTGTGACCCATCGGTCGGAGTTTCCGTCACCTCCTTTCCTCTGCCCCAAACATCGCCGCGGCTGTTGCAGGCAATCTCATTTCCGGACAAATTTTTAAGCCATATTCCTTCATGTCACGCCCAAGGAACACCGGATTTCCTAAAACTTAATTAAGCCCAGGTTAAAAAAGGATTAGAATGGCAGAGCGTGGAAAAGTCGACACTGGAATGTATTTATCGACTATCGACAGATAATATCTTATGGGTTATTAAAATCGGAAGTTCAGAGACCGAAACGAGGCTTTATAAGTTGCCCTTTGAAATTATCATAAAGGCGGATAGTATTATTTTATCAGAACCAGCTTGATGGTTGAGGTATACTCGGCTGCACGCAGACGGGCAAAATAGACTCCCGCCGCGACCGTATTATTTTCGCCGTCTCTGCCATCCCAACGCACGCGATAACTTCCGGCCGTAACTCGCTCATCCATAAGTGTGGCCACGCGCGCGCCGAGAATATTGAAAATTTCCAGGTTCACGGGGGCCTCCCGCGGCAGATCAAACGATATGAATGTTTCCGGGTTGAAGGGATTGGGATAATTCTGATAAAGCTGAAATCTGTCCGGTATGATCGTGACAGCCTGTCCACATTCCGCCTCGACCTCCACTTTGAGCCCATAGTAAACCTTGAAGCGTCCGAATGGCAATTGCGAAGGACCGGGAATATCATAATGATCCCGCTCGGCCATATCCATTACCCTTCCCATAACAGCATCCCTTAAAACCAGGACCATCTCATCCAAGGGCAGTTGTACCGGCATCCATTCCAGCCGCAGATTCGGACTATTCTCCGGATCGATATGCAGGTCCCATATATTCAGGACAGAGGCGTTGCGAATATCCCGCAAAAATCTGCAGCCATCCGGCGCGTCTCTGGTGAACAGGTTTTGATCGGCATGGAACATATCGAATTCGACCAGATCATAAATATCAGGGCCGTCGACGGAGTTTTCGTTAACGCCCAACATCACTCGACCGGA
>DAOWOO010000134.1 GCA_030642025.1 Candidatus Zixiibacteriota bacterium
AACCTCGGCATTGCCATCACCGCTATCGCCCATGGCCGAATGGCCGCCGAGGCCATTCACTCATCGATCACCGGCGAAGAAATCCCGGCCAAACCGAAATTGCCGCTTATCAAACACGACAAGATGAAACTTGATTTCTATGAAGCCAGGGATCGTGTCAAGCTGAAGCAGATACCGGTTGAGGAGCGAATGAATGATATTAACGCCGAAATTACCGCAACTCTGACTCTGGAAGATGCGGTCGGCGAGGCCAAACGCTGTATGAGTTGCGGGACATGCTTTGATTGCGGTACCTGTTGGAGTTTCTGTCAGGACAATGCCATTATCAAACCGCTGATCAAGGGCGAGAAATACAAATTCAAACTCGAATACTGCAAGGGTTGCGATAAGTGCGCTGAGAACTGTCCCTGCGGTTATATAGAAATGCACTAATGAAAAGAATGACAAATAGACATGTTAAAGAAAAACCATGGAGGATGAAAGATGCCGATTTTTGAACATGGCGAAGTTAAAATCGAGGTTGACGAAGACGGTTTCATGCAGGAACCCGATGAATGGACTGAAGATGTTGCCAAGGCTCTGGCGACGACTGAAGGCGTTGATGATCTGTCCGAAGAACACTGGAAACTGGTCCATTACCTCAGAGACTATTATCTGAAATTCGGTATTGCCCCGATGATTCGTAAGCTCTGCAAGGAAACCGGATTCCCCCTGAAAAAGGTATATGAACTGTTTCCGTCCGGCCCGGCCAAAGGCGCCTGCAAAGTTGCAGGCCTGGCTAAACCGACCGGCTGCGTGTAAGCTAAATTAAGATTAAGGGAAGCTGCCAAAGCTTCCCTTGATTGTTGTATTAGAAAAACAGGCTTGTGCAGTTTCTTATTCCGCCGACAGACTAACCACTCCGTTGAATTGAACAGGCAACAGTTGAATTTATAGGCCTGTTTTTTCTGCATTATTCTGAGTGTAATAACGGTATGAGAATTGTTTTTGGATCCGTCTCATGGCGATATTTTAGGGGATACTGATGAGGCTGGAAGATTTACTTTGCGAAAAACGATCTGTTATCCTGGATAAATGGTTTAAAGATATCATCGCCACCTATCCGAGCGGGGGACGTGATTTTCTGGCCAATGAAAAAGATCGATTCCATAATCCGGTCGGCAATATCATCTCCGAAGAAATCAGAGTACTGTTTGATGCCCTGACCGGAGATATCGATTCCGACCGAGTGGAAATATCAATTGATAACATAATGAAAATGCGCTCGGTTCAGGATTTCACATCCTCACAGGCGGTGGTCATAGTATTTCTGCTTAAAGGAGTTGTGGGCAGTACACTGGGCAGTGAAATTGACCGGCTTCAAATACACGACCAATTAATTGAGTTTCATAAAAGAATAGACGGCCTCGCTTTGCGTTTCTTCGACAGCTACATGTCCTGTCGTGAAAAGATCAACAGACTCAGGATTGACGAAGTAAAAAACAAAAGCGAGATGCTTCATAAGAGAATGAATATATCTATTGATAAATCTTCGCAGGAAGGGGATTTTGCGGATGGCGGCAAATGATCTGATCTGCAGGGAAGGAGGTCACGGCGTATGGGCCTGATAATCGCGCTTCTGGCGGTGGCGCTTCTGATACTGATTGCCACTATCGGGGCGGGAACGCTGGGGTTGCATTACCTGTTCGGGATTGTAATCCCATATGCGTCGCTGGCGGTTTTCCTGATCGGCGTGGTTTACCGTGTAATAATCTGGGCTAAATCACCGGTACCGTTTCGTATTCCAACCACATGCGGTCAGCAAAAATCGCTGCCCTGGATAAAATCAAGTAAACTTGAAGCACCGAATTCAACCCTCGGCGTAATCGGCCGAATGGCCCTAGAGGTTCTCTTTTTCCGAACGCTGTTTAGAAATACAAAAACACTGTTGGCGAAGGGACCGAAGCTGGGATACTCCTCCGAGAAATTTCTCTGGCTGGCGGCCATGGCATTCCATTGGTGCCTTTTGGTCATTCTGCTTCGTCATCTGAGATTTTTCGTCGAGCCAGTTCCGTCTTTTGTTGGTTTGCTTCAACCGCTGGACGGATTTTTCCAGGTTGGCCTGCCGATTATTTATATTTCCAATGTCCTTATTGCACTGGGGCTGTTGTTCCTTCTCTTTCGCCGCTTGTTTGACCCGAAACTGCGTTATATCTCTCTGGCGGCTGACTACTTCCCGCTCTTTCTGATACTGAGCATCGGAACCACCGGCGCCCTGATGCGATATACGTCGATCAAAGCGAATCTGATCCCGATCAAGCAGTTGGTTACGGGGCTCTTCGGGTTTCAGCCGGTCATACCGGCCGGACTGGACGTGATGTTCTTTATCCATCTTTTTCTTGTCTGCGCGTTGATAGCCTACATCCCGTTTAGCAAGCTGATGCATATGGGCGGGATATTCATGAGTCCGACCCGGAACCTGGCCAACAATAGCCGTATAAAGCGACATATCAACCCCTGGAATCCCGATGTCAAGTTACATACTTATGAAGAGTATGAGGACGAATTCCGGGAAGTAATGAAAGCGGCGAAGATGCCGCTGGAAAAGGAATAATATATGGCGGATAACATCAAAAAGCCGGAAGAACTGGCGCAGATAGATTTCAGACCGCCACGAAAACTGTGGACAAATCCTTCCATTGAATTCAGGAAAGGCACATTTAACTATGCCGCCGTGCCCGAAAAGGCCGAATACCTCGGTCTGCCCCATGTTAGAAAATGGCAGCCGATGGATGATGACTGGCAGATTCCGGACAACTGGCAGGAAATAATCTTCGAAGGCATGCGCGAGCGGCTCGACAAGTATCGATCGTTTAGAATCTTCATGGATATATGTGTCCGTTGCGGTGCCTGTGCCGATAAATGTCACTTTTTCATTGGTTCCGGCGATCCCAAAAATATGCCGGTACTGCGAGCGGAATTGTTAAGGTCGATCTACCGCAAGAACTTCACTCTGGCCGGCAAGATAATGGGCAAGATCGCCGGAGGGCGGGAACTGACCATCGACGTACTCAAGGAATGGTTTTTCTACTTCTTCCAGTGCACTGAGTGCCGCCGCTGTTCGGTGTTCTGTCCCTACGGTATCGACACGGCCGAGATAACGATGATGGCTCGTGAACTTTTAAACCTGATTGGTTTGAATATCGACTGGATTGTCACCCCGGCGGCCAACTGTTTCCGTACCGGCAATCACCTTGGTATTCAGCCGCATGGCTTCAAAGACAGTATTGATTTTGCCGTTGATGAACTGGAAGAGTTGACCGGAGTCAAGGTCGAGGCCCCGATAAATAAGAAGGGAGCGGAGATACTGTTTGTGGCACCGTCGGCCGACTACTTTGCCACACCACATTATTACACACTTCTTGGGTATCTGGCCTTATTCCATGAGATAGGCCTGGACTATACCTGGAGCTCTTATGCCTCCGAAGGCGGCAATTTCGGACTGTTCCATTCTACGGATGTAATGAAACGACTTAACGCCAAGATATACATGGAGGCCAAACGACTGGGCGTTAAGTGGGTTCTCGGCGGTGAATGCGGTCATATGTGGCGCGTGCTTCACCAGTACATGGATACCATGAACGGCCCGGCTGACTTTCTTGAGGAACCGGTCTCCCCTATCACTGGAACGAAGTTTGAAAATACCAGATCAACGAAAATGGTACATATTATCGAATTCGTTTCTGATCTTATAAAGAACAACAAGCTCAAACTCGATCCCAGCCGTAATGATCACTGGAATGTGACTTTCCATGATTCATGCAATCCCGCCCGAGCTATGGGCCTGATCGAGGAACCGCGGTATGTCATCCGGAACGTCTGCAACAATTTTCACGAAATGCCTGAAAACACGATCAAGGAACAGACATTTTGCTGCGGCAGCGGCGCCGGTCTGGGTACCGACGAAAACCTGGAAATGCGCCTGCGGGGCGGATTCCCCAAGGCCAATGCCGTCAAGCATGTCCACGAGAAGCACGGCGTAAATATCCTGCTGTGTATCTGCGCTATCGACAAGGCAACCCTGCCGCCGCTTCTGGAATACTGGGTCCCCGGTGTCGAAGTCGGCGGAATACACGAGATGATTGGCAACGCTCTAATAATGAAAGGCGAAAAGAGAACCACCGATCTTCGCGGGACGCCATTCCTCGGCACCGCCAAAGGTGACGACGAAGGAAAGGAGAGTGCCGAAGATGTATGACGCTGGAAAAGTCATAACCGGGATTATTATATTCCTGGTATTGGTCACCTTTCCTATCTGGTTTAATATTGCCAGTGGGGAAGCGGCGTACACGCCGGACCCGACCATAGCCACCCCCGCTGAACAGTGTGTGGAATCCCTTGAATATATGAAACGCAACCATATGGACATGCTCGACGAATGGCGTGACATTGTGGTTCGTGATGCTCAGCGGACATTTGTCGCCCCGGACGGTAAAACATACGAAATGAGCCTGTCCAACACCTGCATGAAATGTCATTCAAACAAGACTGAGTTCTGCGACAAGTGCCATAGCTACGTGGCGGTCGACCCTTATTGCTGGGAATGCCACATCGAACCGGAGGAGGTGACCGATGGGAATAGATAGACGCGGCTTTATCAAGCTGGCCGGACTCACCACCGTCATCGGCCTCGGCGGTAAAAGGGCTCTGGGCGTCATTGGCGGTGAGGATTCCACGGCGGCGCTTCCCATTGCGGAACAGTCGGCAGAAGCATTGACCGGCGGACGCTGGGCGATGGTTATTGACATGAGAAAATGCCGAGAAAAACAGGGGTGTACCGCCTGTATCGACGCCTGCCATTCTATTCATAATGTGCCCAAATTCGACAACCCCAAGGACGAAATCAAGTGGATATGGAAACAGGATTTCGAGGGTGCCTTCCCGAATCAGGATCATCATTACCTGAAAGAGGAGATAAGAGATACTCAGCCAATCGTATTCTGCAATCACTGTGATAATCCCGCCTGTGTCCGGGTCTGCCCCACCGCGGCAACCTGGAAACGAGAGGATGGCATTGTCATGATGGACATGCATCGCTGTATCGGGTGTCGGTACTGCATTGTGGCCTGTCCCTACGGCTCCCGCAGTTTCAACTGGCGCGATCCGCGGCC
>DAOWOO010000312.1 GCA_030642025.1 Candidatus Zixiibacteriota bacterium
CTGCTCGGCGATAAAATGTTTTCAGGAACTCTCACTGTTCGTTATAAACTGCCGTACAGGTTCTATCTTTCGGGACGGTATGACACCGGCGATGTGTACGGTACCGCCGATCAGATCAAGTTTAAAAACCTCCGTCACGCTATCGGGCTGTCTCTTGCCTATGACAGCCCCCTGGGACCTATTGAATTCGGTTATGGAAATGCTATTGACAATTTTGATAGGCTGTATTTTTCATTTGGGCTGGATTTTTAAGGCATCACATGGATATATCAAGATCTTCCGGCGGCGCACATTATGCGCAGTCCCGGAAATAGCTTGACATACTCTCCACTGCCCGGTATATTTATTATGATTGAAGCATCATTGAATCCCCTCATTATCCCGTCAAACCGCAAAAACTAATCACACCTCACGTACTTTTAATAATATCCCCAGCTTCACCCGAACCGAAACCGGGAACCTGCAATATGGAGGGCGTATGCCTATGATTCAGTAATCGGCCGCTCTGGCAGCACTGACCGACCTCTGAGATATTCAGCAGTTTAATTCGGCCCCGGCGGGACAGACAGCATTGACCGGCGGATAGAATCATAAATCTGATATCCGCCCGGTCGGCCCGATATTTCAAGGACTATCATCCATATCCGGCCAAAATGATATCAGTCAAACGGAATAGTACCGCCCGCGCGGGGCATTAGATTCCGCACTACGCTCGACCCCGGCCATAACCAATAGCCGGGGTTTTACTTATCCCATTAAGTATAGGGCAAATTCTATACATTCAACTGTCGCGATGACATATTTGCCGTAGTCATTTGTGTAGTAATTGCACAATTTGCACATATAACATATTGTCCGACAATAAGATAACCGGCCATCTCAAACAGGCGCCCCAGACGGCATCAGGCTTGCGAATTAACCCTGCCAGAAGACGGAAACATAAAGCCAAAGGTCGGTGGGTGATATGAAAGTCAAGTTTATTCTGATAATGGATGACGTGATGGTGGACGACCGATTGATCGATACGGTGGTTCTCGACTGGATATCGGACATCGAATACGATGAGGTTCTGAAAATTTCCCACAACTGGATATCTTCCCAAAATTTCCTCACCCAGCGCATGACCGGACTCAATAGTGTCGGAGAATCCTCACTAACCATTGAACCCCTGGAAGATTTCTAACGGAGACAACTATGGATGAGTTACTGCAACAGTTAACCGGGCTGCTCGAAACCCTTCCCGACGGCCTGGCCTCGGCTAAAGACGCTCTTCTTGATAAATTCGGCACGCCCGGTTTGATCGCCGTTATTCTTCTTTGCCTCAGCGCCGCCGTCCTGCTGATTATGAAAATTACAAAAATTTCATTCGATGTCATTCGTTACGTGGTCATTCCTTCGGTGGTTTTGAGTTTTATAGCGACCCAGATTCTGCCGTACTCGTTTGTGTTCATTCTTCCGCTGACCGTCTCATTTTTCTCGTTGGTACTAATTGTCAAGGGATAAATGAATTGACATTGAACAATCAGGAACTCGACTATGGCCTCCAGACGAAAACCGCGTAAAGATAAAAGCAACCAGCCCGAACGCATCACGATTGTACCTAACAAGGAAGAACTCAAGTCTCCATTCAAGGACGACCAGCTTGCCGAAGATAAGGTCATTATCGAGTGCCCCGGCGTTACCGTGTACGAACCGGGGACCCGCAATGTTATCGCCGGCGCCCGTTTCATAGATGAAAACGATAGCGCCAAAGGGTATGAAATTATAGATAAACAGATTTTCGCACCCGGCCACAAACGGCGTCGTATAATCAAAAAGGCCCATATCGGTTCCATCCGCAGATGCCAGGCCTGCCAGGACCTGACCATCCGACTGATGCGTCGGGAAGGGGTTGATTTCTGCATTCCCAACCCTCGATTTCCATATCGAAAGAACCTTAAATCAATCGAAAAAAACTGGTAGAAACAACCCGTCAAAAGTTGACTTACGGCAGTCGTAAAATCGCCATAACTTATTATAATTTAATCAATTAGGCCTTCATTTTTTACTTGCTGAAGTATTAAAAATTAGGTATCTTTCAATATGATACCTCAGAGAAATAAATCCGTTAACGCCCGCACTGCCAGGGTTGGTTTTCTGCTTGATAAGGTTCTGGCGGACATGGGCTTGGCTGCCACCCTGGCCGGATGGAAAATTGTTGTGAACTGGCCGGAGATCGTCGGTGAGCACCTGGCGCGTTATACTCGTGCTGTACGCTACGAAGACGGCGTTTTGCTCATATCGGTTCCTGACGCCGCCCGAAGGCAGGAATTGGCATTGCAGGTGGATAAAATGATCATGGATAAAATTCGCGAAATCCCGGGAGGAAAAGTTATCAGGAGAATTCGCTTCGTCGGATGAAGCATAAAGATAAAGGATCCACTCAATGGAAGATGGAGTAGTGACTCTGGAAGAGAAAAAGAAAAACGAAAGCGCCAGGAAATACGACGCCACTACCATACAGGTTCTCAAGGGCCTTGAAGCGGTCCGTCGCCGTCCGGCCATGTATATCGGCGATGTCAGCAACCGTGGGTTGCATCACCTGGTATATGAAGTGGTCGACAACTCCATTGACGAGGCGATGGTCGGTTTCTGCACCAATATAAAGGTTGAAGTCGGCACGGACAACTCGATCACGGTCACCGATAACGGCCGCGGCATACCGACTGGCATGCACCCGACCCAGAAAAAATCGGCGCTGGAAGTGGTCATGACGACTCTGCACGCTGGCGGCAAGTTCGATCATAATACGTACAAGGTCTCCGGCGGACTGCATGGTGTCGGCGTATCGGTCGTCAATGCCCTTTCCGAATGGTGCTGGGTCGAAGCCTGCCGTAACGGTAAACTGTTCCGCCAGGAATACAAACGAGGCAAAGCCGCAACGCCGGTCAAGCAAATTGGAACCCGGCAACAGTCCGGCACCAAAACCTGCTTTATGGCCGATAGTGAGATTTTCTCCCAAGTCGAGTACAAGTTCGATACCCTGGCCTCGCGTATGCGTGAGCTGGCCTTCTTAAACAAAGGACTTAAAATCATCCTGACCGATCACAGGGCGGATAAAAAGGTTGAATTTCAGTAC
>DAOWOO010000412.1 GCA_030642025.1 Candidatus Zixiibacteriota bacterium
ATGGTGTAAAAAAACTTCTTTTTCTGGGCAGTTCCTGCATTTACCCCAAACACTGCCCACAGCCCATGAAAGAAGAGCATTTGCTGTCCGGTTATCTGGAATCCTCGAATGAGCCCTATGCGGTGGCAAAAATCGCCGGCATCAAGATGTGTCAGGCCTATAACCGGCAGTATGGAACCCGTTTTATCAGTCTGATGCCCACCAATCTCTATGGTCCGGGCGATAATTTTGATCTTAAAACATCCCATGTTCTCCCGGCGTTGATCCGAAAATTTCATGAAGCCAAAATTGCCGGCAATGCCTCCGTGGAGATATGGGGGACGGGAAAGCCGAGGCGGGAGTTCCTGCATGTGGATGACTTGGCCGATGCGAGTCTCTTTCTGATGAACCATTACGAGGAAACCGAAATTGTCAACGTGGGCGCCGGAAAGGAATTGAGCATTCGGGATTTGGCGGAAATGATTGCCGGGGTCGTTCGATTTGCCGGAGAGCTCCGCTTTGATGCCAATATGCCGGATGGCACCCCCCTTAAGATGCTGGATGTTTCCAAACTGACAGCGCTCGGCTGGCAAGCGAAAATACGCCTTGAAGAGGGGATAAGAGGGGTTTGTCAGGCCTATGAAGCGTCTCAGAAGGCACAGCCATGAATTTTTTCTTACCCGGGTTGCTGCCCATGATATAAAAATCCCCGGGGCGGCCGGTTTTTTTTGGCGTTACCTCTGCCGGGGATTTTCATTCCCTGTGAGTCAATTTTTCTCATGCTAGATTTCTCCATTGTTATTCCGAATTATAATCAGAGCCATTTTCTTCCCTGGGCTCTGGAGAGTCTTCGACATCAGTCTGCGCCGTTCAATGTGGCGTTGATGGATGGGGGATCATCGGACAATTTTCAAACGGTTGCTGAATTCTATTCGGATATGATTACCCACCTGGAATCCGGGCCGGACGGTGGACAGGCGGCAGCTATCAAAAAAGGGAAAGCGAGCATTCCCGGCGATATTGTGGCATGGCTGAATGCTGATGACTACTACTTTCCGGGCGCATTGGACAGGGTCTCTTCTGTTTTTGAAAAGAATTCTGATGTGGATGTTGTCTACGGGGATGCTGTGCATGTGACGGCGGATGGCTGTTTTTTATCTTATTTTCCGCCGGTTCAGTCGTTTAATCCAAGGGATTTGGCGCGGTCTTGTTTCATATGTCAGCCCACGTGCTTTGTTCGTCGAAAAGCTTATGAGCGGATTGGGGGAATCGATGCGACCCTAAAATACACAATGGATTGGGATCTGTGGCATCGATTGTCTCTGGCCGGTGCGAAGTTTCAATACCTTCATGAAGTGCTTGCTGCTGTGCGATATTATCCCGGAACCAAGACCCAGAGTGGTGACCGGCGGCGTTATGGGGAGATTTGGCGCATTGAAAAGAAGTATGGTCGGCACTTCATGCCGTTCTCGTGGGCCGGGTTCTACCGTTATGACTTGTCCCTCAAGGAAAGAAGAAACTTCTTTGAAAATTTTTTTCTTTACACGCTGGATAGGCTGAGGCGTTCAAAGAAGCGGCTTTTAAGGATGCAAGATTCAGAGAGCCCGATGAATCAGACCCTTTACGGTTTTCATCGTTGGGAACCTGTTGTGGAGACGAACTGCATAATCCACCTTCCATGGTATGATAGACGGCAATGGCGTCGACTCCGTCTTCAGGTGGAACCTTTTGACAATAAATACATCATAAAGGTCAATGGCACTCTCTGTCATGGTGCGATTTCTGAAACAGGCCCCTTCCTAATCGACGTTCCTTCCATAACGGAACCCTACCGAAAGATAACGATCTCAAGATCGGGAGGGGGGCGGTGGAGGTTTATCGGATTTTCCTGTGAATTGACAGGCTGAAACGAGGTCGGATTTTTCATATTCAAATGGCTTTTTAAAAATGGACTTGGTAACCGTCATCATTGTAAATTGGAATGGGCGGCATCTGCTGCCGGACTGCCTGAAGAGCCTTCGGGAACAAGCATTTAAAAAATTTACGACAATACTTGTGGATAATGGCTCTTCGGATGGGTCTGTTGATTGGGTGCGCAGATACTATCCGGAAGTCAGGGTTATTCCCCTTTCGACCAATACCGGATTTTGCGTGGCCAACAATGTGGGTTATGGGGCGGCAAAGAGTCAATATGTGGCCCTGTTGAATAACGATGCGGTTGCTCATCCCTTCTGGCTTCAGCGTCTGGTGGCTGC
>DAOWOO010000371.1 GCA_030642025.1 Candidatus Zixiibacteriota bacterium
CGAGAAGCTCAAACAGTTTTTTGAATCCAATTTTAAGGATGCTATCATTCGCGAAGATGATTTTCGCGCGCAGAAATCGTTCTATATCCGCAGGGAATACCTGTTTGATATTTGCGAAACCTTGTTTAATGACAGCAATCTCAATGTCAAGTTTTTGGCCGATATTTGCGCCCTTGACTGGCTGGGACAGCCCGAAGAAGCCGACGGGCGCTTTGAAGTCATTTACAATCTGGTTTCCCTGAAAAATAAGTACCGTTTCTTTATTAAGGTAAAACTTCCCGGTGATAACCCTGAAATAGACACTGTTACTCCGCTGTGGCATACCGCTGACTGGCTTGAACGCGAAGTTATGGACATGATGGGAATCACCTTCACCGGGCATCCTGATCCAAGAAAAATACTTACTCCCGATGAACTGGAGGGACACCCGCTTCGGAAGGATTTCCCGCTCACTTATGAAATGCCCCAATTTTCTCATAACCGGAATAAACCGCCGGAGGTGATCAGATGACTGATGAAGCCACCGCCCGGCGGACTATGAATCTGAATATGGGACCCCAGCACCCGGCTACACATGGCGTGCTGAGAGTCGAGTTGGAGCTTGATGGTGAAACGGTTGTAAAGGCTACTCCGCATATCGGGTTTTTGCATACCGGAATTGAAAAAACGGCTGAGTCAAAATTATACTATAAGGTTGTTCCGCTGACCGATCGGATGGATTACCTGGCCCCGATGTCCAACAATCTTGGATACTGTTTGGCCGTGGAAAAGCTTCTCGATATCGAGGTTCCCGAAAAAGTAATCTATGCCAGGGTTTGTTTGACCGAGTTGACCAGAGTAAAATCGCATCTGGTATGGATAGGTACGCACGCCCTTGATATCGGGGCAATGTCGATGCTTTTATACGCCTTCCGTGACCGCGAGTCTATTATTGATGTTTACGAGGCGGTGGCCGGTCAACGCATGATGTCGACGTATTTCCGTATCGGCGGACTGGCCTATGATCTTCCGAAAGATTTTGACGTAAAAATCAAAAGGGCGATCAAGCAGGTCAAGGAAGGAATGAAGGATTACGAACGCCTTCTTACCGACAATAAGATTTTCCGAAATCGAACAATAGGCGTGGCCAAGATTTCAGCCGATGATGCAATAAACTACGGCCTGACCGGACCCAGTTTGCGCGGTTCCGGCGTTAATTATGATGTCCGCAAAGTGTTTCCGTATGGCGGGTATGAAAAGTTCGATTTTGATGTTCCTCTCGGCAAGAACGGCGATGTGTACGACCGCTATCTGGTGCGTCTGGAGGAAATGCGCCAGTCGCTTCGAATTGTCCAGCAGGCTTTGGACGGTATGCCGGAAGGACCGTATCGTGCACATGTTCCCGGGGTAGTTCTACCGCCCAAGGAAGACGTTCTTTCCAAGATGGAATCATTGATTTTCCATTTCAAGATTATCACTGAGGGATTCAAACCTCCCAGGGGGGCGGTTTATCAGGCAATCGAAGCGCCCAAAGGCGAGTTGGGTTTTTATATATCATCCGATGGTTCCAACAAGCCGCATCGGGTGCGTGTGCGGCCGCCGAGTTTTATGAATTTGTCAGCTTTGCCGAAGATGATCGAGGGTGGGCTTGTCGCCGATGTTATTGCCGCTATCGGCTCAATTGATATTGTTTTGGGTGAGGTGGATAGATGATCCTAAACGAAGCTTCAATAGCCGAAATCAAGGAAAAGATGGTTCGCTATCCCCATCGAAAATCGGCCGTCCTGCCGGCAATTACGGTGGCATATCAACAGGTCGGGCATCTCAATGATGAGCTTTATAGAGAGATTTCCGGAATAATTGATGTTCCCGCCGGTGAAATTGCCGAGGCGGCGACTTTCTATACACTGTTTCCCAAGAAACCGGTCGGCAAATACCTGATTCAGGTTTGCCACAATATAAGTTGCGCCCTGCTTGGCGCAGATAGTTTGATCGGCTATCTCGAGGAGAAACTGGGAATAAAGAAGGGCGAGACCACCTCGGATAATCTGTTTACGCTTATTTCAGTGGAATGTCTGGGAAGCTGTTCATCGGCGCCCATGATGCAGATAAATGATCGATATTATGAGAACCTTACCCGTGAGAAAGTCGACGCCATACTGGAAGACCTGAGAAAACAGGCATAGATATGGAAAAGAAGGTACTATTAAAATATACGGATGATCCCGAGCAGGTCGAGGTGGCCACCTTTGTCTCGCGGGGCGGCTATCAGTCATGGGAAAAAGCTCTCAGGGAGATGAAACCCGATCAGGTTATCGATGAGGTCAAGCGCGCCAACCTGCGGGGACGCGGCGGTGCCGGATTCCCGGCCGGTTTGAAATGGAGCTTTGTTCCTAAGGATAGTCCCAAGCCGCGCTACCTGATATGCAACGCCGACGAATCGGAGCCGGGAACTTGTAAAGACCGGGTCTTGATGGAACATGACCCGCACGGCATTATCGAGGGGATGGCGATTGCATCGTACGCTATCGGCTGTCATCTTTGTTTTATATATATCCGCGGAGAATTCGGCGGACCGATCCGTTCGATGAACCGGGCCGTTAAGGAAGCCTACGATAAGGGATACCTTGGC
>DAOWOO010000152.1 GCA_030642025.1 Candidatus Zixiibacteriota bacterium
CCGCTTATAAGTCAAATGAAAAACGGTAAGGTGCTTTAAATTGTAACTTGTTAAAATATCCCGGATAATTTCATCTGGAAGATCAGCGCTTTCTCCACGAATGATATGATTGGCGGCGACCACAGCCGCCTCGGACAACCGGTCGGTGACCTGACTTTTAATTGAATATCTGAGCCGGTATAGCGTGTAATGCGAGGCGATATTCAATATCACCAGGACCAGCACTATCAAGGCCAGTCCCAAGCTGATTTCAAGCCGAAATGGCTGTTGTTTTTTTCTCATAATCCGGTACATCAGATATCGTCAGGAAACCGCAACTGATTGAGGGGTAAAAAACGCCTGATCGGAAGTTTAAATCTTGAAAAAATGGTCTATATAAAAAGAGATTATGACATCGCCATAAGCGATGGCCAGAAAAGCACCGGCGGCAAGAAACGGCCCAAAAGGTATCATTCGAGTCGAGCGGACTTTTTTTGAAAAGTACATGGCAATTACCGAGACAATAAGTCCGATGACAGCCCCGGCAAAAAATATTAGGATAATCTTCTGCCAGCCCAGAAACGCCCCCAGCATCGCCGTCATTTTAATATCGCCGCCACCCATACTCTCTTTTTTAAATAACCAGTCGCCCAGGAGCGCCACCAGGTACAACACTCCCCCTCCAACCAGAAGGCCTATTACCGAGGAAACAATACCTATTCCCGACGGAAGCAGTGATGCCGCCAGCCCTATCACCATACCCGGTATGGTCAGTCGGTCGGGGATAAGCTGAAACTCCAGGTCGATAAATATAATCGCAATTAAGACTGAAGATAAAAAGGCGAATACCGCCATCTGCCACGACAATCCGTATTGCCAATAATAGTAGATATACACGGCGGCATTCAGAAGCTCCACGATTGGGTAACGGGCCGAAATATCCGCCCGGCACCGCCGACATTTCCCGCCGAGGATTAGATAACTCAGAACCGGTATATTGTCATAAAACTTTATGGTCGATCGGCAATTGGGGCAAAACGAACGTCCCAAGCCAATTTTCACTTTCCGGGGCAGGCGGTAAATCAGGACATTCAAGAAAGACCCAATAGAAAGACCCAGAGCCAGAACCCAAATATACATGAGTATCTTTTCCATTAATCCATCTATCGGCATTTTGGGAATCTAACTGAATTCGTCAAGCAGAAACATAACCAGCGCCACAGCAGTCGGAACGGCATTCTCCGTTCGGAGGACTCTATGCCCCAAAGTAACGTTTTTTGCCCCAGCCTTTCGGGCAAGATTGACCTCATCGAGTGTGAACCCCGATTCGGGGCCAATCAATACGGTGACCTGCCGGCTGTCATTGTTCAACATCGCTTTCGTCAGAGTTTGTCCCCCTTGCCCACCCTGCCCGCCCCGGGTCGGGTTAAAGATAATCACCTGCCCGAGATCATCAAAACGGTCAAATAGCTGGGTGAATGATGTCGGCGGAATAATTTCCGGCAACACAGACCGGCCGGATTGCTTCACCGAGGCCAGTGCGACTTTTCGCCAGCGCGAGAGCTTGTTTTTCACTCGCTTCTCATCTTCAAGTTTGACCTTCGATTTCTCGGTCAAAACCGGGATAATCCGCACCGCCCCCAGTTCGGTGACTCGCTGGATAACATCGTCAAATTTTGTCCCGACCGATAGACCCGCGGCCACCGTAACCCGGCTGATCGGCTCGCCGTAATTACGAATTCGCGAGTGTATTTTACACTGAATAGATTTCGCTGATTTCTTCCCAATCTCACATCGGAATCCATTGCCGACCCCGTCGATGACCATCACCGGATCGCCCTTTTTAAGCCGCATCACTTTTCCGAGATGATGCGCCTCGGCTCCCAAAATAGCCAGCGATTCATTGTTTATTGAATCAGGCGATGTATAAAATACAGGCATCATTTCTTAATTACCGTCACTACAATCCATTGCCCGTCACTATTAATGCTATACTTTAAGTAGTCGAATTTATCCAGCATAGCGTCTATTTCTGATTTATCATTTTTCTGAAGACCTGAGAGCACAATTATGCCGCTTGGCTTAACGGCCTTATGGATTTTTTTATACAGACTGACTATAGTGCTTTTCAGGATATTTGCCACCAGAAAATCATATCCTTTACTCGATGCTTTTTCTATCGAACCGAACTGAATCTCAACCTTATCGGCGACCTGATTGGTTTTTATATTATCCCCGGCGTTTTCAACCGCGGCCAAATCAATATCAACCCCCCTCACCTTACCGGCGCCCAGCCTGGCGGCCAGAATCGACAGTATTCCGGAACCGCACCCCAGATCGAAAAAAGATTGTCCGGGTTTGAAATGCTTAATGATCTCCCTGATACAGAGTTTGGTGGTCTCGTGATGCCCGGTTCCGAAAGCCATTTTCGGCTCAATCACTATTTCAATGCCGTTGGTATTTTCTATTTCATGCCAAGGGGGTCTTATAATAACGTTTTGGATCGTAACGGGAACAATAGTCTCGCGATACTTTGATTCCCAATCCTCAGCCGCGGTTATCCGCGTCTTGATATCATCGGGGAAGTGGTTTTCCTCGGGGTTAATTTCATTTATATAAGATACCAGTTTCTGCCGAAAAGAATCATCGCCGGTCTCGGGGATATAAAATATAATTTTCACCTGTGAATCCCCGATATCATCGTCGATGACTACCCCGTCAGGCGAAAAATTTTCGATGATGAAATTGGCGACGGCGTCGTGGATATCGAACTGGACAATGAGGCTTGCTTCAAGAAAACGTCGGGGCCACAACTCCACACTCATTTTAGATGCCCAATGAGCCTTTTAGCTTATCAAAAAAAGACCTGTCGGATTTCGGCGGCTTAAATGACGATGACCTGTCCAGACTTCTTAGAAGCTCTTTATCAGCCGAGGATAATTTCGTGGGGGTCCAGACCGCCACCTGGATCAACTGATCGCCGCTGCCGTACGACCGGAGATTCGGAATACCTTTTCCCCGCAGTTTGAATATTTTGCCGCTTTGCGTTCCGGCAGGGATTTTAAGAGTGTGATTGCCGTTTAAGGTCGGGACCGGAATTTCCGCACCAAGGGCGGCATGAATAAATGAAATCGGTACCATACCGATGACATTATTGCCTTTTCTGGTGAAGAGTTTATGTTCTTTTTCGTTGAAAACAATGATTAAATTCCCCGGCTGACCGCCAAAACGCCCGGCGTTGCCGAAACCCTCGAGGGTCATGTAATTTCCCGAGGCTACTCCGGCGGGTACATTGACTTTGGTTTCGGTTATTCCTTTTACCCTTCCCTCACCGCCGCAATTAGTACAGGGATTGGTAATTACTTCGCCGGTTCCCCGACAGCGAGGACAGGTGCGAACCTGCTGAACTGTCCCAAGAAAGGTGCGCGACAGGGTGCGAATCTGGCCCGCTCCCCGGCAGTCGGGGCAGGTCTGACGCGATGCTCCCGGCGCCAGACCGGAACCACTGCAAATCTCACAGGTTTTAAGCCGTTTTACGCTCAGCCGCTTTTCCACCCCGGAGTATATTTCTTCCAGAGTCAAATCCAGCCTGATTTTCAAATCCTCGCCCCGATTATACCGTTCCCCGCGAGCCGTTCCCCCGCCGAAGAATTCCTCGAATATAGATCCGCCGAATCCTCCGCCAAAATCACGCATAAAAGCCCGCAGAGCGTCGCTGAGGTCGAACCCTCCAAAACCGAAACCGGCCCCGCCAAACCCACCGGCCCCGGACAGCCCCTCATGACCGAACTGATCATAAGTCTGGCGTTTTTGCGGATCCTTGAGAACTTCATAGGCCTCGGTGGCCTCCTTGAATTTCTCTTCGGCTTCGGTGTCGCCGGGGTTACGATCCGGATGATATTTCAGCGCCAACCCGCGATAGGCCGACTTGATATCACCCTCGGCGGCATCCCGTGATACCGCCAGAATCTCATAGTAGTCTCTTTTAACTATTAATGTATTACTTTATATTAATGCTATAAGCGATCTTATCTCTACTTCTTATCCTTGTCGTCAACCACCTCAAAGTCGGCGTCGACGGCTCCGTCATCTTTCGGTTGTTCCTGAGGTTCTGTATCAGTCTGAGCCTGCTCGGGCTGAGGACCTTCCGACCCGGCTCCGGCGGTTTGCTGTTGCTGAGCGGCTGCCTGCTTGTACATCTCCTCGGCGAGCTTGTGTGATGCCTGAACAAGTTCTTCCTTGGCCTGGTTAATGCTTTCAATCGTATCTGATGACAGCGCGGATTTCAAAGCTTCGAGTTTTTCGCTTATATTCTTTTTCTCATCATCGGAGACTTTATCGCCATGCTCCTTGAGAGTTTTCTCAGTCGTATAAACAAGCTGATCGGCTTCGTTTCTTGCCTTAATCAATTCTTCTTTTTTCTGGTCTTCCTCGGCATGAACTTCAGCATCTTTGACCATTTTATCAATCTCACTTTCTGACAACCCTGATGACGATTGAATCTTGATCGACTGTTCCTTGCCGGTGCCGAGGTCTTTCGCCGAGACGTGGACAATGCCATTTGCATCAATATCGAAGGAAACTTCAATCTGTGGAATACCACGCGGCGCCACCGGGATTCCGACCAGTTCAAACCGGCCCAGCGTCCGGTTATCGACCGCCATCTGCCGCTCCCCCTGAAGGACATGAATACTGACCGCCGGCTGGTTGTCGGCGGCAGTCGAAAATATCTGACTTTTTTTAGTCGGGATGGTCGTGTTGCGTTCAATCAGACGGGTCATTACACTGCCGAGCGTTTCAATACCCAGTGAAAGCGGGGTGACATCAAGAAGAACGACATCCTTCATATCCCCGGACAGAACACCACCCTGGATAGCCGCCCCGACCGCC
>DAOWOO010000263.1 GCA_030642025.1 Candidatus Zixiibacteriota bacterium
GCTGTCGTTCATAATCCTGCGCTGCCTGTTCGGTCACGACCGATTCAGCCGCATCGGCGCTGCCCCCTTTCCGATGCGACGACATGTAAGCTAGAATACCACAGTTAATCATGAATATAATGGCCAGCACCGTGGTGGCCTTGGAAAGGAATGAGGCCGCTCCCCGGCCGCCGAATACCGCGCCGGTCAAACCGCTTCCGCCGCCGCCAAACGCTCCGGCCAGGCCCTCGCCCTTGGCCGACTGCATCAGTACTACCACTACCAGGAGTACCGCCACCAGGGTATGGAAAACTACCATTATCGTAAACAAACTGTTCTCCTTCGTCTATACCGAATTCACTATCTTCACAAACTGGTCAACCTTCAAACTGGCGCCGCCCACCAGCGCACCGTCAATATCCGGTTGACTCAGCAACCCGGCGGCGTTGTCACCCTTAACCGAGCCACCGTACTGGATGGTTACCTCGTCCGCGATATCGCCGAACCGGTCTTTCAACCGGCCGCGAATAAAGGAATGAACCTCCTGCGCCATCTCCGGGGTCGCCGTCTTGCCGGTTCCGATGGCCCAGATCGGCTCGTAAGCAACGATGATCTTTTTCATGTCGTCGGCGTCAAGATCGGCCAGCGAACCGTCGATCTGCGACCCGATTACATCTTCGGTCTTCCCTGACTCGCGCTCATCCAGTTTTTCACCGACACAGACTATCGGTAACAATCCCGATTCCAACGCTAGCTTAACTTTGGCGCTGACCATCCGGTCGGTCTCGGAAAAGTATTCGCGCCTTTCCGAGTGGCCCAAAATAACGTAAGTCGTCCCGATTGTCAAGAGCATGGAGGGCGATATCTCGCCGGTATATGCTCCCGACTGTTCGGCATACATATTCTGGGCGCCGAGGAAGATATTTGATCCGTCGAGGAGCTTTTTGACAACACTTAACGCCGTATATGGCGGGCAGACAATCACCAGCGGATTTTCAACCTGTCCGATCTGCTCAACCAGGGATTTAACCAGTTCCGATGATTCAGAGTTGGTCATGTTCATCTTCCAGTTCCCCGCGATAATCATCTTTCGCATCAGACCACCACCCTGGCATCGGTCAGAGCCGCCACGCCCGGAAGGATTTTACCTTCGAGAAATTCCAGCGACGCTCCCCCGCCGGTTGAAATATGGCTCAGTTTATCGTCAAGGCCGCACTTTTTCACAGCCGACGCCGAATCACCGCCGCCGACAATCGTAATGCCGCCTTTCGAGGTTACATCGGCCAGGATTTTTGCTATCTCGACAGTCCCGACAGCAAACTGCTCAACTTCGAAGACACCCATTGGGCCGTTCCAGATAACTGTCCGGGCATTTTCAAGTTCAGCGCGGAACAGTTTGATTGTTTCCGGGCCGATATCGAGACCCTTCATGTTATCGGGGATACTATCAATCGACACTGTTTTACTTTCGGCATCATCGGATATATCCGAAGCCACCACGCAGTCAACCGGAAGGATGAGGCGGGTATTTTCAGTTTTGGCCCTGTCAAGGATTTTGAGCGCGAGATCGACCTTGTCCTCCTCCAGAAGCGATTGGCCGATTGATTTACCCATCGCCTTGAGGAAGGTGAAGACCATACCGCCGCCGATAAGAATAGCATCGACTTTGGTCATCAGGTTTTCGATAACATCAATCTTGCCGGAGATTTTCGCGCCACCCAAAATCGCTACAAACGGTCTCTGCGGATCGGCCAGCGCTCCGCCGATATATTTCAGTTCTTTCTCCATTAAATACCCGGCGGCGCATGTCTCGATATATTCTGTCACTCCCTCGGTCGAAGCATGAGCCCGATGCGCCGAGCCGAAAGCATCGTTGACATACAGCTCGGCATAGGCAGCCAGTTTTTCGGCGAAGCCGGGATCATTGTCGGTTTCCTCTTTATGGAAACGAAGATTCTCAAGAAGAAGTACCTCTCCGTCGCCAAGCGAGTTTACCATCCCGGATGTTTCATTACCGATACAATCCGGCGCGAACTTAACCGGCTGTCCCAGAAGCTTCGACAGGCGGTCGGCCACCGGCTTCAGCGACATTTTTGAAACGACTTTGCCCTTCGGACGTCCCAGGTGTGAACAGAGTATCACCCGTCCGCCGTCACCGATAATTTTTTTTACGGTCGGAAGCGAAGCGGTAATCCGTCTGTCATCGGTGATATTCTGAGAATCATCGAGAGGGACATTGTAATCGACCCGTATCAGGGTGCGCCTGCCTTTGAAATCGAGATCAGAGATTGTCAGTTTATTCATAATCAGTACCTTTCGGCTCAGCGGATAAGATTAGAGCATCCTCTTTATCATGTCAACCATGCGACAGGAGAAGCCCCACTCGTTGTCATACCATGAGAAAACCTTGACGAATTTTCCGTTGGCCATCGTCTGCAGAGAATCGAAGACCGAGCTGTGAGAATTGCCAATAACATCAGTTGAAACAATCGGATCCTCCGTATACTCGAGGAAGCCCTTCATCGGTCCCTCTGCGGCAGCTTTCATGGCGGCGTTAATCTCATCCCTGGTAACATCTTTTTCAAGAATAATAGCCAGGTCAATCATCGAACCGTCCGGGGTGGGGACACGGATGGCGCAACCGTCGAATTTCCCCTTCACGGCGGGAATGACTTCGGAAATGGCGCGGGCGGCGCCGGTCGTGGTCGGAATCATCGACATGGCGGCGGCACGGGCACGGCGCAAATCCTTGTGCGGAAGATCGAGAATTCGCTGATCGTTAGTGTACGAATGGATTGTCGTCATGAATCCCTTTTCGATACCAAATGAGTCAACAAGAACCTTGGTTACCGGGGCCAGACAGTTGGTGGTACAGCTTCCGATGGAGATAATATTGTGTTTGGCCTTGTCATAATCATCGGCGTGGACACCGAGCACGAAGGTCCCGTCCGGATCTTTGGCGGGAGCGGAAATAAGCACTTTTTTGGCTCCGGCGGCTATATGCTTGCCGGCCGATTTCTGGTCGCGGAAAAGCCCGGTGGACTCTACAATAATATCCGCGCCAAGTTTGGCCCACGGCAAATTGGCCGGATCGCGCTCGGCGGTAATCGGAATATCCCTACCGTCAACAGCCAGTTTCCCTTCACCGCTGGATACCTCACCGGAGTATTTTCCGTGAATAGAATCATACTTCAAAAGATGCGCCAGAGTGGCGGCATCGGTTATATCGTTTATACCGACAATCTCTATGCCTGCCTTTTGAGCTCCCCGGAAAACCAGACGCCCGATTCGACCGAATCCGTTGATACCAACTTTAATCATTATACATCCTCCATCAAATATAGTGATTTATTATCTGAATAAATAGCCTGCGCCGAATGTCATACTCCAGTTGGAATAATCCTTGTACCCGGCCAGGGCGCTGCCGAATTTAATCGGCGTGTACCGGGCATTTATGGTTAACCCTATCTGATCGGCCACCGGGAAGTCAACCCCGCCGCCGACAGTGTATGATATCTTCGTTTCCGACTCCTGCTTCCAGATATCTTCATCATAGCTCATATAGTATATATCTATCTCATCGCGCTTGCCATAAAACACCCCCC
>DAOWOO010000163.1 GCA_030642025.1 Candidatus Zixiibacteriota bacterium
ATCATAAGCTGTTCCGTAATAATCGGTCTGGAACATAGCCTCGAAATCACCACCCATGCGCTGGATAACAAATTCATTGCCGGTCTGGAAGCCGAGATTGACATAATCGATGCCATATTCATAATTTTTGGACGCCAACTCGGGATCCTCAAGGCATCTCTGCATTGCCATCTCGGCCTGCTGCGGTCCCTGCGGCCAGAGTCCCATGATGATTATTTTCAGGTCACGCTCGATACACAGCCGGAAAAACGACTCGGCCATCGGCTGTAATTCCGGAGCCGAGGGGGGATCATAGTCAAACGATACCAGCACTTTCGAACCTGGTTTCAGTTCCATTACGGCATCATACAGCACCTGCACCTCGGGAGATACCTTGATCGACTGTTCTACTGTCATAAAAAACGGCAGAACCACCCCCAATCCGACAAATACAAACACCGTCCGCCGTCCGACAAATTTTCCCATGATAGTCATGACGAAAATAGTCGCAAGCGCCAGCCCAATCAGGACAATTATAATCAGGGAAACGGTTGGGGAAAATATAATCGGCTCAGTTATAACAAAATAGAACAGTATCGCCAGAACCAATATCCCGAGATATACCAGAAAATCCTTTTTCATGATCAGTCACCCCCCAGGTGCGCCCGCTCAATACCAAGAATCACGCGCAGTGATGTTGATACAATACCGAGAGCAATACCGATCATGATTGCCCGCTGACCGGCCGCATTGGCGACATTCATTATCCAGGAGGCGATATGCGACGGGTAGATGACCTCGGGCAGACTCAGTTTCATGCCCAATGCATCCCCCACCGGTACCCGGCCCAGCATTACGAAAAAGGCGGCAATCAACAAAAGCGCCGCATCAACATTACGTGCCCGAAAGGCGCGGTAGGAAGCCGACGCCACAAAGAAGGCCAAAAGGGCAAACATCGTCGCCGAAAGCGGTGTATAAATAAAACGATACATCCAGTCGAAATTAGTCCCGAAATCGCGGAAATTTTCACCCCCATAGGCGCCGACTACGGCGATAACCAAAAAACTTATAATCGTAATAACCGCATATCCCCAGCCGCTCTTTTTACGATATATCTTTTCGCCTGACACCTTGAGAAGGTTCAAGGCGCCCAGCCAGATAGCACAGGCGGCAATAATCGAAAACCAGTCGGAGAACCAGCTATTTAGCTGGTCGAATGGATAGTGCGGGATAAAGTATTGAATTATATATACAAACCCGACAATGCCTGTTATTATTAGAGGGATTTCGCGCCGCATCAGTCAATCACCGCAAAAAAGTTCGATATTTTGTATATATTAAACGATTCCAGTACCAGCCCGATAATAATTGCCGCCAGAATAACGGCCTTACCCAAATCCTGACCTTTTAACGATCCCAGAAGTCGTGGTTCGCGCGAGAGGTAAGCCGAGGCGGCAAAAAGTTCTTCACCGATAAGGGTATAATCACACGCGGCCACAAAAAACGGCAACTGCGATGGTTGCGCCGTGCCGGCTATCTGTATGGCGCCGGAGGCATTACCGGTCTCCGCCATAATCAGTGACTCGGCGAAAAAGGCGCCCATATAAAATATGGTAGCCGGCTTCTCGCGAACAATCATACCGTCGATGGCGGCGGCATAGCCAAACTGATCGTCAGTCAGATAATGCACTTGATTATCATTGAAAGCATCGGGACGCCCGGCTTTTGCGTATGCTTCCTTAACAATCTCTTTTGCGGTAATCATCACCAGCGACTTACTGACCGGCACTTCAATCCAGGTATCATATTCGGCGGCCAACTGGGCCACCCGTCCGAGAATAGTCACCCCGGCAATTGTCTGGACGTTGTCCATATCATTAATGCCAGGAATATACAGAATCTTTTTCCCCATCTCGGTGGCGCGGCCAACCGCTTCATCAACCGAATCCAATCCCGCAATTTTGCGGATGAAAAGCTCTTTGCCGGATTTCGCCTGATTGATATAGTAGCAAATAGCCAAACAGAGAAATACGACGCCGATAAGGACATTGATTCGCCGGGTATCAAACCACTGGGCAGAGGATTTAACCGGGCCGACCGGATCAGTGTCCGATGAAACCGACCAGAGGATTTTGCCGTTTTCCTTTAATTCGTTGACGGCCGCAATCTTATAGAAGTATTCAATTTTATCATCAGTGCTGTTGTCGGTAAACCGGCCGGTTCCGGCGGCAACATCACCGACTTCAGAATACTCCCCACCGGCGTCTTCGGCACGATATACCTTATATAATGTAACCTTGCCGCCTTCATGGTCATCAATTGATAAATTCCATTCCAGAAGCACCGCCCCGCCGACATCATCGGGGTTGTCTTTGACAATAGGGTTTTTCACCATCACCGGGGTGACATCAGGCGGAATATTCATGGTGGTATCGATTAGAATCGAATCGGCCGACGGATCAACCGGAGTCCCGGCGAAAGACAGAGTTGTAAAGCACAGCGCGATAATTAAAAAAAGACCTGTCTGTTTTATAACTCTCATCTGTAATTGGCCGCAAAAAAATTCACAGGCAAGCATATTCACCACCTGTGAGGTAGTTCTAAATTTTTTTAACCGGTTTTGTCATGTTATTACAAGTCGTATCTTTTTACAATATTCGCAGTTGCTTATCCCGTCTCCGTTTCAGGTCTTTACAAGATTTTGCAATTTATAATGATACCCCGCCCGTGTCAAGCCTAAAATAGGAAGGGGATTTTTATCACAGAATTTCCAAATTCATCCCGATTCTTATCTTAATTATATCCCCAAAAGAATCAGTAAAAGAATTAAATTGACGATTCGGTGAAAGAGTATATATTCAGTCCATGCCACCGCAGAAAAAAGCTACATTTCTAATTAAGAATATCGGCCAGCTGATTACCATGGACGGCCCGGTGCCGCGTGTCGGCAATCAGATGAAAGAGCTGGGCTTAATCGAGGATGGCGGAATCGCCGCCGCCGGGGAAGAAATACTGGCCGTCGGTAAATCCGATGAAATCGAAGGCAAGGTCGATCTCGCCGAAGGATGCCGGTTTGTCGATGCCCACGGCGGAGTGGTCACTCCCGGCCTGATTGACCCGCATACGCATCCGGTTTTTGCTAAAACGCGTGAAGCCGAGTTTGAAATGCGTATCGAGGGGAAAAGTTACATGGAAATCGCCGCCGCCGGTGGTGGCATCCGCTCATCGGTGCGCGACCTCAGGGAAACGCCGGCCGCAGAGTTGACCGTCCGGACGGCCAACCGACTGAACACTTTATTGTCATATGGCGTCACCACCATCGAGGCCAAATCCGGTTACGGGCTTTCGACCGAATCGGAAATTAAAACATTACAGATCATAAAAAACCTCAATGAGACTCATCCTATTGACCTGATCCCGACTTTCTTAGGGGCGCATGAGGTTCCCGATGAGTACCGCGAGGATCGCGAGACATATATAGAAATACTGATAAATGAGATGATCCCGAGAGTCGCCTCGGAAAAGCTGGCCGAATTCTGTGATATTTTCTGCGAAGAAGGCGTCTTTGATATTGAAGAATCCCGCCGGATTATGACCACAGCTAAAAATCATGGTCTTAAGCTGAAATTCCATGCCGATGAACTGGCGTCCACCGGCGGCGCCGAACTGGCCTCTGAATTGGGAGCGGTTTCCGCGGATCATCTGGTTTATATTTCCGACACCGGTATTGAGGCGATGGCCGAATCAGGGACTGTTGCAGTATTACTTCCCGGAACCAGTTTCTCGCTGGCTGGAAATTACGCCCCGGCCCGGAAACTTATTGATCGAGGCGCAACAGTCGCCCTGTCAACCGACTGCAATCCCGGTTCCAGTTTTACCGAGTCACTGCCCCTGATGATAACTCTGGCCGCTTTGCAATACCGGATGACGGCTGCCGAATCGCTCTCCGCGGTAACTGTCAACGCCGCTTGCGCTCTTGACCGGGGTGGAAAAATCGGGCAGTTGAAACCGGGACTTCCGGCTGATATAGCCCTCTGGAATATGTCCGATTACCGGGAATTGCCGTATCATTATGGAATAAACCTTGTTCGGATAGTCATAAAACGGGGTAAAATTGTCTGTGGTTGATGCCCAAAATGAAACTTCCCGCCATAATGGCTTGTTTAACAATTGGATGAAAAGATTCGTTCTGCCGTCAGTATTAATGGTAGTTGTTTGCCTGGGATCCACCTGTGGTATTTACAGTTTTACACCGGGCGGGAAATCGTCTATTAAGACAATATTTATACCACAGTTCGAAAATAAGACAATCGAGGTGGGGCTATCGGGCCAGATGACCGACCTGGTAGTTGATGCTTTTATCCGGGACGGAAGCATAAAGGTCGTCGAAAGGGACAAGGCTGAAGCCATTTTGCACGGAGTGTTAAGCAACTACCGCCGCGAGGCCTACACATACGATGAAGCCGACAATGTTTCGCAGTACGTGGTGAAAGTGACCTTTACGGTGGAACTGAGAAACGCAACTGAAAATGAAGCTATCTGGCTGGAGACGTTTTATAGCGAGGGGATATATAACGCCGCTTCAGAATCTGAAGAGGATGGACAAACCCGTGCGGCGGATAAGCTCGTGGTCGATATAATAAACAGGACAACCAAAAACTGGTAATTTTTTTGTGGACGGAAGCTTTGACAGGCATATTTTAGGGAGAATTGGGAGTATTATGAAAATTCATACCAGGACAATTATTTTCGGGCTCGCCTTATTCCTTTTATTTTCAATCGGGCTTCAGGCTGATGAGAAC
>DAOWOO010000109.1 GCA_030642025.1 Candidatus Zixiibacteriota bacterium
AAAAAGAATCGAAAAAGTGGTGTCGGGTCGCCGCACCCGACACAGGCCAATATGTGTCCACAATAAAACGGGCAGGTGCGGCGACCTGACCGCACAAGAATACGCTTCTCCGGCATCTTCAACTGCACCGATTGACTATCTTATTAACTTGTAAAATGACAGGAAGTTTAAATTCGGGCGTGCATTTCAAAGGCGGTATTGTTACATCCCGGCAATGGTTTCTTCGAATCTGTGCGCCTGCTCTTCAATCTGAATTCGCTGGTAATAAGGGCATTCGTGGCACGATTTGCGTGTAAAGCGGCACGTGTGCCGGATACTCCTTGAACTGCCCGGCATGATCTCCCAGCAGGGGCGTCCGCCGGGATCACCGTTTTTATTCAGAGCCTGTTCCGCCACCGGGCATGGGCCGTTGGTGGCGGCAAAAATTCCGCCCGGTTCCATCCCGCAATTCATGAATTCCCAGCAGTTGAGCCTTTGAGCCGGCGGCATTACCTGTCTTCTTCCTTTATCAACCTCAGAATGGGTTCGAACTTTGATGATGACTTGAACTCCGCCAGTTCGGCGGAATTGGCCATGTCCTTGAACTCGGAGTATGTTTTACGAACCTTTTTGATGTCGTCTTTAGCCAGGTAATTAAGCATCATATATTGATAAAGGTAAGGATCGTTTTTGTTTATCTTGTAAGCCTTTTTAAAGTACTTATCCGCCTTTTTGTGATAACCCAGTTTGAACTCGCACACTCCGGAACCGTAAAGGGCCGGATAGAATTTTTTGTCACGGTCGAGGGCGCTTTCAAAATCGACCAGGCCCGCGCGGTAATTACCCTGATCCTTCCAGGCGCCTCCGCGGCCGACCATGGCCACTTTGTTTTGCGGATTGATATCCAGTGCGTTGGTAAACATGCTCACCGCCTGTGCCGGTTTGCCTTTCATGCGGTATATTTCGCCAATACGGATATAATCGCCGACGGCGCTGCTTTTCTCTCCGGTCGATAAATAAAGATCAGCCCGCTTTTTATATGCCTCGATCATTCCGGGAGAAAGAGCAATGGCGTTGGAATAATCTTTGATCGCCTGCTGATGATGATTGGCCGCCAGCATATCATTGCCCAGGGCGGCCCACTCATCGGCTGTCAATGATTCCAGAGTGAGATTTTCATCTCTGGTCAGAGTGACATCAATTTCAATTGTCTTGTTTTTCCTGACGGTAATCTTTTTAACGTGTTCGGCATATCCGGGTTTGTAAACCTTGATTGTTCTCTCGCCGATTTTGATTTTGGAATAAGTATTACTGCCGGCGCCGATGATTTCGTCGTCAACGGCTAAGCGGGCGTCAGAAAGATTGACATTAAGTTTGATTTTGCCGTACCGGGGTGTGGTCTTTTGGGAGCTTTTTTTCGAAGATTTTTTCTTTGCTGTGGTGCCGCTTGATTTCTTACTGGTTGATTTGGGTGATTGTACCGCAGGCTTTGATGTTTCTTTTAAACGGTTTTCATTAACAGGCGGGCTTGATTCTATTTGCGCTGTTACCGGTTCGATTCCGCCGAAACTCGTCAGGGTTGACTGGCCGCCCGTCACGGTAATATTTCCAACCCCTGCATAGACGCCATTAAGGTCAAAGGCCACCTGGTAGGTTCCGGTCGGTATCATCCCGAACCTGAAAAAGCCCTGCGGGTTGCTGACTACGCTTTTATTAAGCGATGGGATACTGACGGTGGCACCCTCGAGGTACGGTTCGCCATCCGGGCCAAGAATCATCCCGATGATCTCGCCGTCCCCGGATATTGTCGGACCGATAAATTGTGCCCCAATAATTGTCAGAAGGATAACCAGAGCGGCGGCAAAGGCGCCGATAGTCACCTTTTTATTAATTTTCTTGGGTCGGAGAACATACGGTTTATCATTTACGGTTATTTCGTCACCATTACGCAGGCTGGGATTTCCCGCTATCTGGATAAAGCTCTTTTTAAAATATGCCACACCGCGAACCTTGCCGGCCTTTTCAATGGGCGGCAACTGAGCTGGATCCTGAATCGGTCGAACCGTGTTGGGTGGGTGATCGACGGTTTCGAGCGTAATGTCATCCAGTTGTTTGTCAGGCTGTCCGTTATTTTTCGGCTGTTTCGGTTCGGAGGATGGCGATTTCTGTTTGGCGCTGTCATTGACACCATATAATTCTTTCTTGATATTGGCTACTTCTTCTTGTGACAAATGGGGGAGATATTGACCCGATTGACCGGCTTCCTTTTTTGCGGGCATGTCAGATTCCGGCGGCTTTGATGGAGTCGTCTGCCCCGGGTTATCATCCGGCATCAGGTGGGGTGATGATTCACCTATCGGTCCAGCCTCGTTGTCGGATGGCCTGATGTCAGGACCGTCGCTATTGTCATCTGCGAGCAGATTGGCATTGGCGGTTATTTCAAGTTTGTCGTCGTCCACATTTTCCGTTTTTAATTCGGGACGGTTCGGCTTGTCATCACCGGATGTTAAAAAATCCGGGGCGCCGCCGCCGGTGGTTTCGGTCACGACAAAATCCATCTGATCATCCTGATTCGCAAGGGGCATATCCGCCGCCTGATCAACTCTTTGGGTCAGATGGGCGCCGCATTGTTGACAGAATTCAGCGTCGTCGGCGTTGCTATCAAACTTACATTTGGGACAAATATTCACATCTAAACTCCATGCGAAATTATAGAAAGCTTTAACCAGATTATCGGTCTAATACGTCATTTCTTTAGAAATTGAAGGGTGGACAGCGCCGTAACCTAAGGGATTTCTCCAATTTAGGGCTTGACAGTAAAGTGGAGATAAGGTATAATCCGCTATTAACGAAAATATGTCAGTTTGAGGAGGATAAAATAAGTATGAAAAGGCGATCTAACCGCTTGTATTTCACCGCCTTATTTGCCATACTGCTCGCGTTAATTTTGGGCTGTACACAATCAGAAGATATTATTGCCCCGGCGGCCGCGACAGACATAACCCTGACTCCGGCCCGGTTAGTTTCTCCGCCGGACGGCTATGTCTATGCTCTCTGGCTTATTGATAAAGACGATGAGGCCGTTTTTATAGATGTTTTCGATTGGAACAGTGATCTTTATCGCTTTATGGATACGTCCGGAAATCGGATTGACTCGGTATGGACGGTTGGTCTTGATATTTTGGATCCGAAATTCCGATACCTGGCTCTGACAATCGAAGCCCTGAGCGGCCCGGATAGGCTTGATACGACCGATCATGGTCCGATAATGCTTCTGGATGCCATTGCCGATCCGAAGCAATCACCGATGAAGATGATCTTCCCGATGGATTTGTGGCTGGGTTCGCTGACGTTCTGCGTGGAAACACCGACTGACGGTAATTCTCAGTCTAATGATGCCGGCGGCGTCTGGTTTGCTCTATATGTTTACGATTCGGTTCTTGTTACCGATACCACCAGACTGATAACCCCGTTTACTATTCAATCAACTGATCGGCCGCTTGATATCGATACCATCAGTTACTGGGATTGTCTGGAATACTCCGGCCCGGATTGTATAGACTCACAGGAAGTTACGGCGTCCGATCCGTATGATTGGGTAGTGGCCGATACATCAAATCTTGAAGAACTGGCCAATACACTTGACACCATCGGATTTCGTAATGACACTCTCAGGCTTGGCACTCTCCTGGTTAGTCCGGTGATTCAATTGCCCGATACAGTCTGGCTCGATACGATGTTTTACCAGTACATGACTTGGGATTATGTAGCTACTCCGGTTAATGTAACCGATCAGGATAGGACGGACTCAATTGGAGTGGACCAATGGGGACGGCCGACATGGTTTACGGTTAAGCCGTTCCAGGATTATAATTACCAATTGATTTTTGATTACAGAAATACTAACACACATTCATACATGATTGATCGTTTTCTGTCGGCTCATGATGAGCTTCCCGATCTTGACACCACCGACTGGCATTATCGGGGATGGGTGCTTTCTTCCGAACTGGCTCCGCCGAGTGTTCCCGAGGGAACATTCGGTAAACTCACCTTGCCGAAATGGATGCCAGTTCATTATGATATTTTCCTGCGGCCGATTGACGGGGGGATAATAAGTACCGGCTCGTTCAATAGCTTTGATTCTGCGGATGATGAGAATCCATATTCCGGTGTGTCCCGTGTTCCCCCATTCCCGGGTGAAGATTTTATCAACGGTGTTCCAGGCGGGGTTTCGGGCTTCTGTGCCGGTGAAGGTACGATAATTGTTACCCTTGAGCCGAATAACTATAATAGTGATTCGACAAACTTTCCATTGTTGCTGTTTACCGGACCTACACCCGCAATTAACAGTGTTAACATTTCTATACCACACGTCCAGATGTTCCCCATGATAAATCAGTATTCGGCGGTTGAAAATAATCCGTTCGGTTTTCCATCGATTGCGGTGAAAATAAACAGACACTGATTAAAGTAATCTAACTTAGCCGGCATCAACAGAATGCCGGCTTTTTTTTGCCTTATAGTATTGTATTTTATTGTTTTGTTGAATATTTTTGTAATGTTAAGGTATATTGAGCCAAAGGCTGTGCAACTTTTTAGCAGACAATCCGTCTATTTAAACATGGAGTTCGATATGGATTCAGTCAATCAACCTTCACCGCCGGTCGAAACGACGCAGAAACCCGGTATCCTTTCCCGTGTTTACATGGTTTTTGCCGAACCGTCGAAGCTGTTCGGTACCCTGACCAGTAAAACCGACTGGCTGATACCACTGATAATTTTCGCGGTTATCGGCGGGACAATGGGGTATTTTACTCAACCGATCTTGACCGAAGGCATGCGTGCGGGTATTGAAAGAAATATGGAAAAATACCGCCAGTACATGACTGAGGAGCAGTATAGTGAAACAATGGAGCAGATAGATCAAAGATTTGCCGATGCTGGGGAATACAAGTGGTATTATCCTCTGATAGCCGCCGGGTCTCCATTTATAACGTTTTTAATTATTGCCGTGATTGGTCTGGTGGCCGGTAATTTCATCTTTGGAGGTAAGGCCGGTTTCTGGGTCGTTGTGAATGTAGTTGCCTATGCCGCTCTTATCGGTTTACTGGGCGATGTAGTCAACGGCGCAATGATGGTTGCCAAAGGCTCTATATATGTCTACACCGGATTGGGCATCTTGAAGCCTGTTGATGATGGCTCGTTTCTTTACTATCTATTCCGGCAGGTTGATCTGTTCTCGGTCTGGAGAATTGCGGTTACGGCGATTGGATTGGGCGTCATATATCGAATGAGGTCGGCCAAGTTCATGTATGTGCTGTTCCCGATCTGGATCGCATTTATCTGCCTGGTGGCGGTCGGTAATATGTTCTCCGGAGGATCAATAATTTACTGAGATAAAAGGAGCGATGTTGATGGGCCATAAGTATGCGAAAACTACGGTCGTACTGATAGTATTCGTACTATTATGCGGCACCGCGACAGCGAATGAACTGACACTTGATGATTGTATTGAACTGGCGCTTAAAAATCACAGGAATATCATCAGCGCCAGGGGAAGTGTGCAAAACGCCGATGGCCTGGTATGGACCAGCTTGGGCGCGTTTCTGCCGTCATTATCGGTGAGTGGAGGGGTGAGTGAAACCCATAGTCCGGCCCGTATGGAA
>DAOWOO010000155.1 GCA_030642025.1 Candidatus Zixiibacteriota bacterium
AACAACTATGTTAATAAGTATGATATTCGATTTACTCATAGTAACACTCCCTGTTTGAATATGCTTTGAATGCGACAATGTAGAGATATTATCCGGTAATGTCAAGAGCATGCAGACGCTAATCAGCTTTAGTACACAATGATTCTATTTAATTGGGATGGCCGACCAGGGGATAAACCTCCTGCCGAATCGTCTCGGCAGGTACTCCTTATAAAGACGAGCGCTCCTCGGTCAATAGCAAGCATGAACCGCAGATGCGTCTGCAGGAAAATAAAACACCCCGACCGGTCGTTGACTTCGTAGTACTGCGAAAAACGGCCGAGCCGCCTTTTTGAAATATCAGCGTACGCCTATATTTCTTCGGTCAGTTCGATAAACCGCTTGTATTCGATAGCGGTCCAACTCTGAGCCTGAAAAGCCCCGTTGGCCAGGCTTATCATTGAAACCTTGGCGGCCACCTCTTCATTCGGTGCCTGGTAGATACTTAAAAAATCAAAACTGCCCAGAAGCGCATAATGAGCTACGAATTTGACATCCGGGCAAGTTTCCCTGACCTGTTTCATCCAGACCTGCCCGAGTTTGGCTCGGTCTTTTACCTTACGACTGGTCTCAGGCGACAGCTTGGTCATGAGAATATAGGTCTGCATAGGAATTCCTCCTTATACCTTCCATTGGATAACGGAATACTGCACAGGTTAATTAACAATTAACATATAGTGCGTCAAGTTGTTTTTATAGACATTCGATATTAAGGTTTTGATACATTTCGGCCAGAGACTGCGGTGTTATAGATTTGCCGGAATGATGACGATATTCTAAACAGTGCCATTGAGAATAAATAATGTCGAAACAGGTATGGAACCGGTATGGAAAATTTGACTCTGTCAATGCCGGTGCGTTTTTTTATCGCGCTGGCGCTATCGTTTTTGGTGGGACTGGAGCGGGAAAGTTCCGGGGTGACTACCAAGGGTCGTGTATTTGCCGGAGTGCGCACATATTCGCTTATCGGTGTATATGGTTTCGGATGCGCCTGGCTGACGCGGGTCAACGGCGATTGGATTCTTCCGGCCGGGTTGATTTCGATTGTTGCTCTGGCTCTGGCCGGATTCAAGGCCAAACAGAAGGAAGGGCATGTCGGCTGGACCAGCGAGGTTGCCGCGCTTCTGACATTTATTATGGGCGCCTTGTGTCTTCTGGCCGATATTTGGGTCCCGATGGCGCTGGGAATTATCGGCACATTTCTCCTTTCCGAAAAAGCCAAGCTTGAAAAGTATGTCGAACATCTGGACAAGGCCGAATTCCTTGCGGTTGTCAAATTCCTTCTGGTCACCCTTATAATATTGCCGGTTTTGCCCGATCAGGAATATACCGATTTCAGCCTGAATCCCAGAAAAATCTGGCAGATTGTCGTTCTGGTATCAACAATTGGATTTGCCGGATATTTCCTTACCAAAAAATTCGGTAACAGGATAGGGCTTTGCTTGTCGGGCGCGCTGGGCGGAGTTGTTTCAAGCACCGCCGTTTCAATAGCTATGGGAAGGATTGCCCGGCAGTCGCCGGGGCAAAGTGCCCACGCCCTGCGGGCGTCGATTCTTGCCGGAAGTGTGATGTATCTGAGAATAATGGTGCTGATATGGTTTATAAGGCCGGAATTTTTGCCTTTTATCTGGTGGAAACTTATCGCTCTCTCGGTTATCGGATTGTTTCTATCGATTGGCCATAGCAAATCTTTCTCCGGTACCGAATCATCATATATGCAAACTCTTAAGAATCCGTTTGAATTGAAACCCGCCCTGATTTTTGCCACTCTGTTTGTTATCCTGTCGGCCGGGACTGTCCTGGTGACACGATTTTACGGTGAGGCCGGTCTTATCACACTGGCCGCGGCTGTTGGAGTGACCGATATCGACCCGTTCATACTCTCAATTGTCAACCGGGCGGAAAGCGTGCAAGTTATTGCCGTTACGGCAATCCTTGTTTCGATGATGAGCAATACTATTGTTAAGGGTATATACTTCGGCTTCCTGGCCCGGAATATATGGAAATCGACCGCGTGGCGATTCGGTCTGTGGGCGGCGTTGCACCTGCCGGTCATTCTAATCAATTAGAAAGTCCTGATCACTACTGTCCGGTTAAAATAAGGCTAATTGTTTGACGGGGTCACGTATTTTTTTCAACTTTTTCACATTAAGCGACAGGATATCGATTAACATCGTTCTTTCCATGAGGATTTCTTTAATCATCCGGTTTAATTCAGTAATTGAATGGGCGAATTTGGTTTGATATTTAATGTCGATCCCGAAGCGCCATATTGTCCCGGTATCCTGAGAGGTGGTGACGCCAACTGCGACGGTACTGCTAACCTGACAGATATTCTGAATCTTATTGCATTTGTCTATGTCGACCCGATTGGCGAACCGGAGCCGTGCAATTTCGAGCTATAGGGGAGAAGGGACTTATACAAGTGATTGGGGATATTTATTTCCGGTTAGTTACCTGTTAGGGTATCCGGCCATTTACCACTAAAAAGGCCTCGTAATGGAGCCTTTATAAATAACTATACAGGTCTTTGGTTATTTGATTTTTGCCTTTGTATCTTCAATTTGCTTGGTTAGTTTTTTGTAACCGTCGGGATCCCATTCCGGCATCTTTTCAGCTTTCAGGTATTTTTCGGCCCGGATAAGGTAATCGCAGGCTTCCTTGAAATTGCCGTTTGACAATTCCACCTCGGCCAGTTCCTTGCAACTCCATCCGATAAATTCTGTGGCCTCAATCCGTTCGCACCAGGCCAAAACCGGACGAATCCATTTTGCGGCGGTTTCAAAGTCTCCGGTCAGCCGATAAGCATGACCTACCGCCCAGTCGGCAATCAGCTTGTTCATTTCATCGCCGTATAACCAATGGTATTCCCGGGCCTTGAGGTACGCCTCAACAGCTTTGTCATACCTTTTTAAATCTTCATACGTTGCTCCAAGATTATTCCACAGCGGTCCCAGCCAGCCGGAGACATTACCCGCTTCGGCCTCGGCGATTCCCTTTTCGGCCCATTCCACCTGCTCTTCGGCAGGAACTATAATGGCCATCATGTGGGTGGCATCAATGGCTCGGTCATGCAATTTATTTTTGGAGCAGTACTCATACATTTCCTTGAAGGTGTTCACAGCTTTTTCAAGATCGTCGTCTTTCCATTCGAATCTGCCACGGATACCGAGAAATCTCGACCATCCGAGCGATTCGTTTTCAGATGCGATAGCAGCGGCTTTGTTCAACCACCTGCGGCCTTCTTCTTTTTCCTCGACAATGAGATAAGAGCGCGCAATCTGTGAGTATGCCTCGGTTAATGATTCATTGTCCTTTTCAATTTCGGCCTTTTTGGATGACTGTAAATATATGTCGCGCGACTCGACATATTTTCGCGAATGGAATGTATTATCAGCTTTTTCGAGCAGTTCTTTTACCGTCATATTTTCACCCTCCTTTTCTGCCGCCCGGACTGTCGAATTTGAAAACGGCATTGTGATTAGAGCGCCCAGAATATAAATGGCTGTGAAGAATATCTTCATGGTTATCTCCTTTTAAATATTGCGGATATGGTCAGAAGAAGAATTGTATTGTTGAGGGAGAATGTCAAGGCCAAAAGGGGAAGACAGCCCTGAATTCACGTTAATTGAAATAAAAGAATTAACTTGGCAGCCTGAAGGTAACCGCATACCTTGGTCGGATAAAATTATGAATCTCCAGGCCATTGTTGGTGTTAGACGAAACAAAGGGATAAACATATATGCTCAAACTGGTTGGCACTGATGGACAGAAATACTACAGCTGGGTCCTGACACCGGGCGAGTACGGCATCGGACGGACTTCGGACAACGATTTTCATATTCCCCATAAAACCGTGTCTCGAAAACATGCCATAATGCATGTAAATTTCGATAAACAGTGTTTTCTTGCAGATCAAGGCAGTCATAACGGGACTTTCGTCAATGGGAAACGAGTATCTAATTGCACCCCGGTCAGACTTGACGACAGCATTATGTTTGATGTCGTTAGGTTTTTGGGTGGCATAATTCATTTCCGTATAAAGACTCAAAAAATAAGCGGGGTTGACGAAACTCGAACTCGTGACCTCCTGCGTGACAAGCAGGCGTTCTAACCAACTGAACTACAGCCCCGGCTTATTCTTCAAGTGCGGTAAAGATTATCCAAAATATTTATTCATAAACGGGATTTCACACAAGCAGAAAAATATATAGAGAAAATAAAGCATTTCCATTCAGATGATATTTATCAGGTGATGGATTATTATTCACTCAGGAATAATTTAAGTATCTGGGAAGGTAAATTCAGGTCTGCCATAGATGCTTCAGTCAGCCGTCTTGATTTAGCCGAATCAATCGGTGACAGCCAGAGAATTGTGTCCTATGGTAGCAGTCTGTCCGATTTTTATCAGAAGCTGGATATGGATGATAGTGCGATGTTTTATAATGAAATAGCATATAAATGGGCTTCAGGTTTTAATGCCATAAATTACGCTTTTTCGCTGGTTTCTATAGATCCTCAAAGGAAAGAAGAAGCGCAAGAAATCTGGGGAGACCTGCTGAGGAAGATCAAAGCTGACCTTCCGGCTGAAATGTAGCCGCTGGTTGATGCTCTGGACACACTGTTTATTAGCGTCTGCCAAAACCATACAGCCTTACAGATTGCCATGCTTCAGAAAATGAACGCCATGCCGATGCAGGAAAGCAACGGAAACATATATTCCATAAGGCAGCTTCAGATATTGACCGGACAGAGCAGTGATGGTTTGATCACTCTGAAAAGGCTGAGTGAAGGAAAG
>DAOWOO010000112.1 GCA_030642025.1 Candidatus Zixiibacteriota bacterium
CCGATCATACTTAGTTATGTTGAACCGACTGACCTTCTGCAGTACGGTCTCATCCCCGAGATGATCGGCCGTCTGCCGGTGGTCGCACCGCTTCAGCCTCTGGACAAAAATGACCTGTTCACCATTCTAACCGAACCGCAGAATGCTCTCACCCGGCAGTACACCCGCCTTTTCGAGATTGAAGGCGTGAAGTTGATTTTCGAAAAAGAGGCACTCTGGGAGGCGGTCGCCATCGCCGAGAAGAAAAAAACCGGGGCGAGGGCATTGAGGTCGATTTTTGAAAAGGCGCTGCTTGATCTGATGTTCGACACACCCTCGAATGAGAATATCGAAGAGATCATAATCACTCCCGGCGTAATAACTGGCGAGGGTAAACCGCGCATTATTGAGAAGCGACGCAAGCAGTCGGCATAGGGATCAACATATATCATATTTTCATTATGATTGCATCATAGCCTGTGGTCGGCGAATCTTTGGATTTGACATATCCCTGACAACGTATTTTCATTTATTTTGGCTTTTCAGGAACGCAGAACCAGTTGTTATATCAATTACTAATAATTATTGTTATTATTTAGCTGGATGGTAAAGAAGCCAAATAAATCGAAGCGCCGTATTGAAAGGGATGTTATAAAAACCGCATATCTCGGAAGCGGATGGTTTTGTAAAGCATATGAAGAATAATCCGGGGCAGGTTCATATTGAGAAATTTTTCGTGAAAATATAGTCGATGGTTGGCGGTTACCCGGGTTATTGGCAAGACCCACAGCGAGAATATACTAATAAGGATATACTATGGTTGAATGGCTAATGAATATGCATCCGGTGATGCAGGCTTTGGTGGCCACCTGCTTTACATGGTTCCTGACGGCGTTGGGAGCAGCCGTCGTATTTTTATCACGGGAACCGAGCCGAAAGACACTCGATGGTATGCTGGGGTTTGCGGCCGGAGTGATGGTAGCGGCCAGTTTTTGGTCTCTTCTGGCACCGGCCATCGAAATGTCCGAAGGCGGGAGTCTTCCAAAATGGGTTCCGGCCCTAATAGGTTTTCTCCTTGGCGCTCTTTTCCTCAGATTGATTGACCGCTTGCTTCCTCATCTGCATCTGCATCTCAACATGCCAATCGAACAGGCGGAAGGTATCAAGACAAGTTGGCACCGAACGACCCTTCTGGTACTGGCTATCACCCTTCACAATATACCCGAAGGTCTCGCGGTCGGTGTCGCTTTCGGAGCGGCGGCCGCCGGTCTGGAATCAGCGACACTCACCAGCGCCATAGCCCTGGCCATTGGAATAGGAATACAGAATTTCCCTGAAGGGACAGCTGTTTCTATGCCTCTGCGCCGCGAAAACCTGTCGAGGTTAAAAAGCTTTTGGTATGGCCAGTTATCGGGAATAGTGGAGCCTGCGGCCGGAGTGCTTGGCGCAGCATTGGTGCTTATAGCGCGGCCGATTCTGCCGTATGCTCTGGCATTTGCGGCGGGAGCGATGATTTTTGTCGTAATAGAGGAACTGGTTCCGGAATCACAAACAGGAGGGCACTCGCATTCCGCCACCCTTGGGGCAATATTGGGATTTGCGGCCATGATGACCCTTGATGTTGCCCTGGGATAATATTACGCTCAGGCCGGTCACCATTCGCTGCAGTGGTTTTTCTCACAGCCGGGTCTTATTGTCCTGATGCCGGCAACGGCCTATGATGCCAGGGGGCTTTTGAAATCGGCCATCAGGGGTGATGATCCGGTTATCTACCTTGAACACAAAAGGCTCTATCGCTGGATAAAAGAAGAACATGCCGATGACGACTTCACTGTTCCGATCGGCAGGACGGCCTTGCGAAAAGAAGGTAAAGATATTACCATTGTGGTCTGTGGACTGATGTATCATCGGTCGCTGGAAGCGGTCAACGGGCTGAATGAGGTCATCCCGATCACCGGGTCGTTGACGGGGGATATGCAGCACAATTCCTCCGCCGAATGATTGAGTATCTGGAAGCCCTTGACAGATGGCTTCTTGAAGTGATATAAAAAACTGAAAAGGTAAGAGTAATGTCTGATAAATACCAGTTGACAGTTATCGGGGCGGGGCCGGGCGGTTATGTGGCCGCTATCCGGGCGGCACAGTTGGGCCTTAAAACCGCCATTGTGGAAAAAGAGTATGTGGGCGGCGCCTGCCTTAACTGGGGTTGCATACCCTCCAAGACGCTTTTGTACGTTACGGAACTGAAACGCACCCTTGAATCGGCCGGAAGGGTCGGTCTTACGGCGGACAATATTCAAATCGACATCGACAAACTGCTGAAACATAAAAACGATACCATAAAAAGACTGACCGGCGGAGTGAAGCTATTACTTGAGAAAGCCGGAGTTGATATATACAGCGGGGCGGCGGCGTTTGTGTCCAACCGGCAAATCCAGATCAAAGGGGACAAAACAGATACAACGGTGCAATCAGAGAATTTCATTATTGCCACCGGGGCCTCGCCGATGGAATTGCCGATGCTGAAAACCAACGGCAAGACCATAATCGGCGCCCGCGAGGCGATTGATATTCCGTTTGTCCCGAAAGAGATGTTAGTTGTCGGCGCCGGGCCGATCGGGGTCGAGATGGCAACGGTATATAACACTCTCGGCGCAAAAGTAACGATAATAGAAATATTCGATTCGGTCCTGCCGATGCTTGATTCGGATATATCAATTGCATCCGAAAAGGCTTTAAAGAAACAGGGGATAGACTTTCTTCTGTCATCGAAAGTGGTATCATCAAAAACCGACAGTGATAAAGTGATTGTATCGCGCGAAACGCCCTCCGGAAAAATGGAAAAAACATTCGATATGGTCCTGGTGGCGCCGGGAATGAAACCGAACACAACTTCATTGAAACTCGATAAGGCCGGGGTGAAAACCCATGACAAAGGTTTCATTGGCGTTAACGGCCAGATGCGAACCAATGTTAAAAATATCTATGCTATCGGCGATGTTGCCGGGGGAATTCTCCTGGCGCACAAAGCCTCGCATGAGGGGTTGGTGGCCGCCGAAGCTGTTTCCGGAAGATCCCTGACGGCCGACTGGAAAGCGGTGCCTTACGCGGTTTTCACCGACCCGGAAATTGCCGGTATCGGCATGACCGAAAAAGAGGCGAAAGAGTTGGGACGGGATATAAAAATCGGGCAGTTTCCGTACCGTGCCGTCGGCAAGGCGATAGCGACTCTGGCCTCGGACGGCTTTGTCAAGGTTATCTCCGACGCCAAAAGCGATGAGCTTCTGGGAATTCATATTTTTGGTTCCCATGCCGGGGATATAATCTTTGCCGGAACGGCCATGATGGAGATGGACGCAACCGCCGAAGACCTCGGCCAGGTGATGGCTGTCCATCCGACCCTGTCGGAGGCTTTGATGGAAGCGGCGCTGAACGTCAACAAACAGGCAATTCATATAATCAATTGATTCAAATAAGATGCGACCGAGTTTTATCAGATTCCTATGCACGGCAGACGTGCGGGGCTTATTTCAACAGTATCATCTTTTTGCATTCGGTGTAGTCGCCTGCCGTGATACGATAAAAATAGATACCGCCGGCGATAGCGCTGACATCCCAGGTGACAGTGTAATAACCCGCCTGTTTCTCCTCGTTCAATAGTATCCGGATTTCCTGACCCAGTATGTTGTAGACCGTGATCCTGACTCCGGAGCGGGTCGGTATGCTGAATCCAATGGTGGTACTCGGATTGAAGGGGTTCGGGTAGTTTTGAGAAACCGCAAACCGCTTCGGTATGCCGCCGTCGAGTGCATCATCGCCGATATCACCGCTATTATCGGGGGTTAACAAGGCGATTTCATCGATTCTTACGTCCCCCTCATAATCATCCGTATGCGGCTCCCCAAGATATAAATATTCTACCGGATCATCCATAGCATTGACCTTATCCAGGCTGACCGGAGTTGTTTCCTCGATGATATTCTGGTCTGCATCATAAAGCCTCAGGATTATATAACCGTCTTTTTTCTCCAGCTCGGCATAGTACCAGGTGTCATATTCATAGGTATAGGCGACATTCCAGTTCCAGGCTGATTCATCCCATGCGGTTCCGTCCCATGTTCTGAGCAGGTTGCCGTCAGAGTTTGTCTCAGGCGCCATATAAACCATGAAAACAGGGTGAAATGTTTCACCACCACCGTAGTTTAAGTGATTATCCACGTCAATGACCATTTTCCTGTGATAATGCCACCAGTCTTCCGCGCATTCGTTTCCCGAGCAAATATCATCGGTAAGCGTCAGGAAATACATGCCATTCTCATAATGTCCCGAATGGTCATTAAAATTGGGGTCATCATAGTCGGCCTGTTCGTAATTATTCAGATCGTAGTTTATGAATCCGATTTTTGTTCTTATTTTGTATTCATCCGGCAGATTGCCCGTGCTTCTGATCAGGGCCGCATTCCGGAAGTCAGGCGCATTAAGTTGAGCATAGCCGCTGGCAACTGTTATTGCACCTCCGTTTATCAACTGGAATATCAACCAGTTATCGGTTCCAAATGTCTGAGCGTCGGTTGCCTCGTAATCAGTATCGAAGTTTTCCTCGTACACGGGATTCCATCCGGTATCGTCAAACAAAGCAACTGTCATTGAGGCGTCTTTTAATATAGCGACGGCGGCCGAAACATGTGCACAAGCCGCCAGCATGGCCATAACTGTTATAACGATTGTTAATCGAGACATATATTTTCCTTCTGTCAATTTTTCCACAATAACAGTATTACGAGTATAATAAAAGATTATCTCCGATAATAGCATAAATAGGCAGGATCACAGGGCGGGCTCCTGCCCTACCGGGACTATTTCCTATTTTAGTTACGGTAAAATGGGTTTGTTTTGTTATTTCTTACTTTTCGCCATGTTGGTTTGGTGGTGATTCTGAATTTGTTATCCAAATCCATAAGGCCCTACTATAACTAATATTATATAGTTCATCATAGGTTGGGGGGAGGGTAGTATTTAACACTGGGAGTGTAGGGAAACAGCGGGAAATTTAGGGGGTGATTTATGCTGTCTAACATATTGCATATCAATGCGATATAATCGTGGTTGTTTTGCGTATTGTTAAGTTGTTGTTTAATATGCAATTAACTATTGATATAATATGTAAACTATATGTAAAGTCAATAATAATTCTTTACATATTGAAATATATATACTATATGTAAATAAAGCATATAGACTTTACATTTAAGGATATGAAATCAAAAAAAGAAAGATAGTAAATATGAATGTCTTTAAACTCAAGAAACCAGATATTTATGGAAAAATCGACAAGGTAATTGATCTGGTAAATAACGGCGCAAACATCTTTGAATTCGTAGAAAGCGCCAACAAACCAGAGTACCTCTTTTGGGATAAAGTGAGATATAAACCGAGGCCGAAAGAAATGACGGCCGAGGAATTCTGGGCTTTTATCAAGCTGCTTCGGCAATATTCACCGAGCAGAGTTAAGACAGTTATCA
>DAOWOO010000406.1 GCA_030642025.1 Candidatus Zixiibacteriota bacterium
AAGCGCGATTCCACCTGTGCCTCGACCACGGTCAACTCTTCTTCGAACATCCCGCCCTCGAGCTTTTTCGGATGAGCCACCGCCAACTCGGCAATGTTTTTGGTAAAGTCGCCGATACGTTCGACATCAATGACTATCGAGATTAATATCAGTCCGGGGCCGACATTTTTTGAACCGGAGATAGTTAAATGGGTCAGGACATTGCGCCGTACTTCGCGTTCATATTTGTTGATCTGTTTGTCCTTCTCGTAAATATCGAAAGGCAGTTCGGTGCCATCCTGCTGCCGCAATGATTTGACGGAAGCCTCAAACATCTCCTCGTCAAATTCAAGCATCTTTACCGTTGTCTTGAATGACTGGTCAAGAAGATTTTCCTTGCCGAACAACTGTAATAATTCTTCAAACATATCTTTTACCTCAACAGATAAATCAAAGTTATGGGAATAATGAAGAAAATCAAGAAAATAAACCCTATCGGTACCAGTTTTGACTTGTCAATTGATTTCGCCAGCCACGAAGCAATACCTATAGGTATTTTAGACAGTGGCAGAAAGATTGCTATGCCGCAGATATTGAACATCAGATGAGCCAGCGCCACGGCCAGAGCGGCGCTCTGGGATGTAACCAGGGCCGCCAGAATCGCCGTTATGGTTGTCCCCACGTTGGCACCCAGCGTGAATGGGTACACCCGACGCAGAGAAAGCACACCGGCTCCCACAAGCGGGACCATCAGGGATGTCGTTATTGATGATGACTGCACCAGGGCGGTAATAATAACGCCAAGCATCAGTGCGCGAAATGTTGTCTTGAAAATATATCTATGAAAAAAACCTTCAACTCGTGAGAGAACTAATGATTGGAGTGTCTTAACCATGTATCGCAAGGCCACAAAAAGCAGCACGATGGCGACAATTGCCGCAAGCCAGCCATTATGACCGAGAAGGTCGATAATCACCGTTGTCACCGGTTTGGCTATCGCCTTTATCGGCGAGCCGAATGATAGCCCCCAGGCATTCTCAAGTACTTTCTCCATAAACAGGGCCATCCTGCCGAGGAAGTTGGTAAAAATTTGAAGAGGTAGAAGAATAGCAACCGATAGAAGATTGAAAATATCGTGGACTATGGCTCCCGCAAAGGCCCGCTTGAATTCCTCGCCGTGAGTTATGTGGGTCAGCGATACTATGGTATTTGTTATAGTCGTCCCGATATTGGCGCCCATGACGATCGGAATGGCGCCCTCAATCGATATGGCTCCGACCGCCACCATACCAACCACGATAGTGGTTGTGGTTGATGATGATTGTATAATTGATGTCGCCAGGATTCCAATAAAAAGGCCCACTATCGGATGGGAGGTGGTTTCCAGAAGGGATATGGCAAAGTCGTTCCCGAAAAGCTTGAAGGCATCACCGAAAAGGGTAATCGACAAAATGAAAAGATACAGAAAAAATACCAGGCCGATCGGCCTGAGGATTGTCATGGCCAATTCACGCGGGGGATTATCCATGAGGCGCGCGGTCATTTTTGCTTCGCGCCCGCTGTTGTTCTGCACATGTTCCTCTCCACTACAGAATCACACCGAAATTTGCGCCGAATATATTGTTTGTTACTGTCAGTGTCAAGGAATGTCTTTGTTTTGTGATTAGCCCTTGCGGCGCAGCAACTTGATGGCCCACGCCAGACGTTTACCATACTCGGCACAGGCCAAAAGGCAATCATCGTTCGGACCATCCCGGCCTTCAATTCCGACCTGAGCAAAAGGTCCCCAGTGATTGGCGCCCTTTCCAAATCCCGGCATATCGTTGACATACCCGACCATGATCATGCCCAGTTCAACCAGGGTCGAGTATAATCCCAACTGAGTCATTTCGGTTCCGCCATTATATCCTCCAGCCGAGACAAAGACACCGCCGATACGGTTTTTCAAAGCCGCTTTCATCCAGAGGCCGCCCAGTTTGTCTATAACTGTTTTCATCTCGTCGCCGATTGATCCCATTCTTACCGGTGCGCCAAGGACGACGGCATCATAGTTAATTAGATCCTCAACCGACACCTCGGTCGCCTTAACGAGAGTAACCTCGCAACCGGCTTCTTCTAATCCCTGTTTAACTTTTCCGGCCATTTGCTCAACATGACCGTAAGCCGATTGATAGATTATTATTGCTTTCATGTTAATTATCTCCTCCAAAAGAGTGTGACCGTATTTATTCAGATAAACAGGAGAAAAGAGATAAAGTTTCAATAGTCTTGGGATAGTACTGATTAGTATTCGAAATCGGCCGGGT
>DAOWOO010000338.1 GCA_030642025.1 Candidatus Zixiibacteriota bacterium
GCGGCCCCTGCTACTCAGGTGATTGTTATATCGGTGAGAATATTTGTTTGATGCCTGTTACACCTGAAGAAGTTGTGGAAAATGTCCGTGAGTTGTTGAATATTAGTTAATACTTTTTAATCTAATAACTCCCAATATGTTCAATAATACATAGGTCAGGTTTGTTTTTAATATTTAGAATTTCGCTTCCCGGCTTAAAACCAAAAGAAAATCAACTCCTGAATTAGCATCGAATTTTTTGCCAGTATAGATTCTATTCCCTAGCGGAATTATTTTCAATCCGCCATAGAAATCATTTCCATATTGTCAATCAATCATCGCATCCCGACCAGTCATTGATCCGTGTATCTCTATAATAGACAATACGTTATTCAGTTTTTCCCCATCCAAATATTTATGGCATATCTGTTGCAATTATCAAATTTACGATAAACGGCGGAGAATGGATGAAAAAAAGAATTACGCTTAGAAACTCGCAGGAAAGAAACGATCTTAAAGGCGATTCTGTAATCCCCCTCAGTACTGAAACCGGGGGTTATCATAACCTTTTTAGCATTACCTCACACCTGGTGCGGTACCGGAGATTTATCAGTTATACAGTCATGGTCGTATGTACTCTGGCAACCCTCTGGGTTTTATTGACACCCAACCGATATGTTTCCGTCAGCAGTATATTACCGTCCGGACAGGTTGATCAGATGTCACGGCTTAAAAGCCTGGCCGGATTGAGTGTTTCCGCCGGAGCCGGTGAAAATTCATCTGAGCTTTTTCCGGTTATACTCCGCTCGCAAACGATACGGGAGGCCGTCCTGGCCGAAAAATATTCATTTACCCACAACGGCAAAGATATGTCGATGACACTCTATGAATACTTTGACCAAGATGATCCCGACCTAGCCCGAATCAAACTTAAAAATATTACATCGGTGAGTATCGGTAAAAAAACCGGCGTTATTACGCTGACGGTCGAGACTGAAAACGCGGAACTGTCACAGACTATATCCGGTGAATATCTTAAACAGCTGGAACAGTATAACCTTCACAATCGTAAATCACTCGCCGGTGAAAACGCCGATTATTTAGGCGACCAGATTGAACTCACCCGGGTGGAACTGGAACAGGCCGAGGACAGACTTCAGGAATTCCAACAGGCCAACAGTGACTGGGCCGGGAGTTCAGACCCGGAGACAATTAAAATGCTCTCGAGACTCCAGCGCGAGGTCACCGTCAAGTCGCAGACATACCTGTATTTAATGCAGGAATACGAGGTCACCAAGTTTGATGCCAAAAAAGATGTACCGATTGTGAGGATACTCGATTATCCGTCGCGGCCAACCATCAAGGCCGGACCTCATAGGAAATTCATTGTTATTCTGACTGTCTTTTTGACCCTCATAGGAGCGACAATGCTTTCGTTTGCGCACCGGGCCGTAACCAGAAGCGCACAAGAGACTGATAGAGATTCATACGACAGTATGCGGCGTGACATTTCACAGGCCTTTCCGAGATCGGAAAAAACTATTAATCGGCTTCGAAATCGGCTCGGCCGGAAAGAATCCACGGTTATCCAGGGCTGATACCATGATAGGGGGCTCGTGACATTACCGGGACCGGGACAGATGCAAAAATTGAAAGCATGGAAGCTGTTAATTGCCGCGCTGGCATTTCTGCCGGTCATAGCCGGCGCCGAAGTTACTCATCCTCTTGGGTACACAGCTTTTGACCTTGATTATGAAATAACCTATCAGAGAGTCGTATCATCCGGTGATATAACATATTGGCCCCCGGTCGGGCCATTCTATCACAAGACCCTGATATCGGCCGGTTATCCCGGCGATATCTCACCGACCCTGCAGCTTACCGCCCCCCCCTCGGAGAATAGCATCAGGTTATTTACAATTACGGCCGAGCGTGTAAACTCAATCAGGCATGAAAAGAGGCAGGATATCTTCTCCTTTACCGGGGGACTGAGGTATCAGCCATCAAAGTATTTTGGAGCCAGTGTCCTGTTCAATCTTGACCGGGCCAAAGCCCTTGATCCCGACTATACCGGTAAAAAATGGCGGGGACTGGCCGGAGACATTGAAACAGCGGCTATTTATTTCAAGAAAGGGAATCTCGGCCTGACATTAGGACGCGAGTGCGTTTTCTGGGGGCCGCAACCTGTGAACCTGATATTATCTAAAACCGCCGAACCGCTTGATCTCTTTGCCGCCCGCTATAAAAAAGGCCCACTCCATTTCAGTTTCCTCTTCGCCCGTCTCGATGAAAGCCGCCCCGACTCAACCGACATTCTCAGGCTTTCCGACCAGAGTTTCAATGACAACCGCTACCTGGTCGGTCATCGACTGGATATCACATTTCACAAAAGACTTCGTCTCGGCCTTTTCGAGACTTCGCTTTTCGGAGGCGAGGGACGTCCGCCGGAACTGTATTATCTTAATCCCCTGCAGTTTTTTCATACCGCTCAGCTTAATGAAGACACCGATGACAACACCATTCTCGGCTTTGATGTCACCTGGTTTCCCATAGATGGTTACAGCCTGTACGGACAGATGATAATTGACGACTTTCAAATCGATAAAAAATCGCAGGGCGATCAGGAACCGGATGAAATAGGTATAATGCTCGGCCTGTTCAAATCAGGCAAACCGAAAACGCTTTCGCCGGATATAAAACTTGAGTATGTAAGAATCACCAACCGCACCTATCACCAGGCTCAACCTCGAAACCGTTACCTGTTCAGGAATAAACTGCTCGGCCACCCGCTCGGTCACGACGCCGACTCACTGTCACTGGCCATCCGTTTCTGGCCCGATATTCGGCAGTTTGCCGAGTTGGAACTGGCCTATACC
>DAOWOO010000427.1 GCA_030642025.1 Candidatus Zixiibacteriota bacterium
ATAATCATCCATAAATGCCTGTTCCAATGCATCGAGAACCAGAGGGTCATCGTCGACAAGTAGAATTTTCCCGGCTTTTGACATATAATCTGAAATACCAATCCTGCAATTAGACCGTTGGTAATAATATAATAAATTCCGCTCCTTTGTCCAGCGGTGATTTCACCGATACCGAGCCATCGTAGAGTTCGGCAATCTTCTTAACAATACTCAGTCCCAAACCTGTTCCGCCGGAAGGACGAGTGGTATAAAACGTATCGAAAATACGGTCGATCCTATCCTCGGGAATACCCAGCCCGCTGTCGGTTATCTCAATTTTTGCCTGCTTTCCATCATAAGCCGCTGAAACAGTTATACTTCGTTCTTCGCTGTTTTGAATCGCCTGAAGAGCGTTGATTATAATATTATTCAGGAGACTGAAGGCATGAGCGCGACAACAGGCTATTTGCAATTTGTCAGGAATCTCAGTTTTCACCGATGCTCCCAATTGCTCTATCTCCATTTTATTGGCGTCGATTATTTCGTCTATGACATCTTTCAACAGCACTGATTCATGCTTCTTTTCTGATTCCAGCCGGGAGTATATTTTCACAAGTTCAACCATCTTTAAGGCTCGGACGACCGCCTTTTCACTGAGATTCAGAAGGGTTCGATTTCTGTTAAGTTCCTCATCGCCGGTTAAACCCAGGCGGTTTTTCAGCTGGTCAAGGGAGGCTCGGGCGGGGTAGAGAGCATTGTGAATTTCATGGGCCACTCCCCCGGCAATATCTTTTGCCTGCTTGTATTTCTCGGCGGCGATAAGCTTGCTCTGAGCATTATGAAGTTCAACCAGCGCCCGGTTGAGTTTGTCGTGCTGTTCCCTGATAATCATATTCTTCTGACGAAATTTATTGAGCACCAGCCAGATTATGGCAATAACTATACTGAGAGGTACAAAAGCGGCCAGAAAGGCCAGAATCGGTTTCCTTGAAAATATTGTATACCACGGCGATTCTTGCAGGTCCAGCGCATAACAGGCTACACCTTTCCGGTTTGTTTCATATAATATCCATTCCTTGCCATTCGGATCAGGTCTGACTGCCACGTGAAACGCACGCTCAAATGGGTTTTCGTCTGTAAATTGCGCCAGCAGATTAAACTTGGAATCGGTCAGCATAAATTGATTGCCATGAATATTAATAAGCAATTGGTTTTCACCGGTTCCCAGGAAGTCACGGCTGTCCCATATATGTGACACGGCCGGGAATTTATACTTTCCGATAACTTCCAGTTTCTGGTTCAGTATTACTATTGAGTTGTCGGAAAGGTTGACAACAATCTCACTTTCGCCATCGCCGTAGATATCGACGAGATTTAAATCAGTTATCTTGCGATTTGAACCGCAGGCAATAGAATCAAGTACTTCTCCGGTATGATCGTAAACAATTATGCGGCCGTTCGGGGTAACAGTGGTATCATCTCCGGATATTCGGGTTATTGAATTATGTCCGACGGCAACTTCGAATATTTCATCATCGTCATACTCGATAACCACCGGCATTCCCTGAGTGAAGCTTTCGCCGGTACATTTTTTCCAGAGTTCGCGGCCGTTTTCATCGAGAACCACCAGGTATGAATGACTATCATCCATATCACGGACAACGGCGGCATTGCCTTTCGATGTCAATCCCAGTACCAGGTATTTGCCGCCCGTTTCCCGGTCAGATTCGATAAACACATTATTTGTATTCAGTATATTGGCGTGTTCGTATTCCCACAGGACGATATCATTGGCCCAGTCCAGGCAGATCACTTTTCTGGGGTATAAATCGTAACCGGTGTCGATATTAATGATAAGTTCATCATTGCCGTCGTTATTAAGATCAACCGCTTTGGCCGGATTTGACCCGCCGTCCCAGTGGCCATTACCATCGCGGTCTTCGCCGGTTGCCATCAGCCGCCGGTAAAAGCCTCCCTTTTCGACATTTAATATTTCCAGCCAAATACTGTCATTTATAATATAAGTGACAATCACCTCATCAAGGTTGTCATGATCCAGATCGAAA
>DAOWOO010000328.1 GCA_030642025.1 Candidatus Zixiibacteriota bacterium
GGTAATCGAATCATCCATCAACTTCTTGCCGATATTACCGGCCAGGAATGATGTTTTTTCCTCGAATGTCTTGGAACCGAACCCGATATAATTGATCCATTCCATCATTTCGGCCACTGCCGACGGTTCCAGAATCACTTCGTATTCACCGGCCTTGAGCGATTTCGGTTTTTTGGATTTGAACGCCTTTTCAACAGCAATATCAGCCAGCGCCACCGGATCGATATCATCGACATTACGAGAAAGACCACAAGCGTAGCCGGATGATGTATCCGACATCGGGATAATATTGATACTGGCCGAAGTGACCGGCTGATAGCAGCGGACACCTTTCGAGTTGAACACGGCAATCTCGCCGTCACCGGTGGCAAACGAGCCGGCTACGGTGAATTTCCTTCGATTGGCCCGAATGAAGACTTTCTTGACCATACGAGCCCGATCTTTGGGAGTATAGATGGCCGTATTTTCAAAATAGGTATTAATATCAGCGTACTTCTCCGGACCGGGAAGACCGCAGTAATGCTTGTTGTCTTTTTGATATTTGGCAATCTCAAAGGCATTTTTCAACGTCGCTTTGAGGTCGTTTAAAGCCATTGAATTGGTTGAGGCCACGCCGATTCTCTGCCCGATTGTCACCCGGAATATAATCTGGGCATTTGACTCGAATACATTCTGATGAATGGTCGAGTTGGCATAACGGGTCAAACCGGTACTATTGCCGATAAAAACTATTTCGGTTTCATCCGCTTTACTCGATTTGACGACCTTTTCAAAGGTGCTGAACAGTTTTTCCTTGCCTATCATTTGCTTACCCCCACTTTCACTTTGCGGAATCTGGCCGGGGATGTGCCGTGGGCCACCCGCATGGTTTGCATCGGTTCACCTTTGCCGCAGTTGGGGACCCCCCAGACATGCCAGTGATTGCGGTTGCAGATGGCATCGCAGGAATTCCAGAATTCCGGAGTCATGCCGGTATAAAGCGGGTTTTTAAACATCCGACCCAGTTTGCCGTTTTTAATTTCCCAGGCGCATTCCACACCGAACTGGAAATTGAGCCTCTTATCGTCAATAGACCATGACTTGTTGGCGTCAAAAAAGATACCGTCGTCGGTGTCGGCGATCAGATCATTAAGCTCCCATTCGCCCGGTTCAAGATTGATATTGGTCATGCGAATCAGCGGAACCCTGTTCCAGCCATCGGCCAGCATCGTTCCGTTGGATCGCTGTCCGATTACCGGCGCCGTCTCACGGCTGGTCAGATAACCGACATGAATCCCGTCTTTGACAATCGGGCTCCTCTGCGCCTTGACACCCTCGTCGTCGTAGCCGAAAGTCCCCAGGCCCCCTTCAACAGTTGCATCGGCATAGATACTGACTATCTCGGAGCCGTATTTTAATTTGTTCAATCCATCCAGTTGCATAAACGATCCACCGGCAAGGGAAATCTCGGTTCCCAGCACACGGTCCAGTTCGGATGGGTGACCGCATGATTCATGCACCTGCAGAGCCATCTGCGATCCGCAGATTATTATATCTTTGACCGTATCGGGACAGTCCTCGGCGGTCAGAAGCTCAATTGCCTCATCTCTGATCCGTTCGACATTATCCAAGAGCCTCATTTCCTCGATAAATTCATATCCCCGAGTGGCAAAGTCACCGCGGTGGGAATTGGGGAATGATCGTTTCTGGACTTCACTGCCGTCATAAGCTATCACCGAATATCCCGCACCCGATTCGATAATATCCTGCTCCAGCTCGGCCCCCTCAGTGGAACAGAAGACCTTATTGATCTTGAAGAAATCCATTGAAGCTTCGGCAGTCTTGATTTTCTTGTCTGTCTTCAGGCGGTCGGATATCTCCAGTAGAAGTCCGACTTTTTCATCCAGTGGAACATCAAACGGATTTTTAATAAACGGTGTCTTGTAATGATCTTTGAACACCTCCTGTTCGGCCAGTTTAACCGCTTCCTTTTTGGCCATGGCCGATGCCCGGGCAATTTGAAGCGCCTTGTTGGCCGTTTTCTTTATTTCAGACTCCTTGGTCGAGGCGATTGCGGCAAACCCCCAAGCGCCGTCAAGGAGTACCCGAACCCCGACTCCGACATTGACATCTCTCGACATTGTATCAACAATGCCATCGGTAACCCGTAAGGATTCGGATTGGGTGCGGACAAAGCGGCAATCGGCATAGTCAACCGATTTACCCTTAAGCCAGTCCAGCACATTTCCCAGTTTATCTTTCATATTACCTCTTACCTCCAGTGGTATGTGATTTCTCTCAACTTAAAAATTCAAGAGCCCAATTTACCCGACTGCAGTCTTAAAATCAAGCCTGATGACTAATCTGCCATAACTTTCTTCTATTCATTGGCATTGCTTTGAGATATGGAAACTATCCGCAGTCGTTTTAAAAGTTTTGCCATAAAAATGAAGCCGCCAGACCGGCGGCTTCATAAAATAGCTGCATCAGCCGACAATTCGCCCCTATGGCACCTGGCACCCCGGCGGGCAACAGAGAACCGGTTCGCCAATCGGCTCAACGTAGACATTAGAAATCATGTTCAATATGTCAGTCAGGTTGATTTCCGGATTATTGGCCGCCGAACCGCTGCCATCGACATCATAAAGGGCATTGCACCCATCAGCGGCCTGCGGCTCGCCGATCGGCTCGACATAGACATATGAAATCGCATTGAGAATATCGGTAAGATTGACCTGCCCGGATTTATCAGCATCGCCGGGTATGCCCCAGCCAAGACAGCAGTTGCCGATTTCCCCGAAATTCTGCCAGAATCCGTGCCGGAGGACATGGTTATCGGAAAGGCCACGCCCGGTTGCCGTCTGACCGGCTGTTCCATTTAATTTATAATTGACGGAGCTTCCCGGACTCCCGCCACCGGAGATCACCTGCCAGTTGATTTGTTCTCCGCTCCTTGAGTTAATTGACCTAACCGGATCAACTTCACCCTGCCTGTCAAGGAC
>DAOWOO010000286.1 GCA_030642025.1 Candidatus Zixiibacteriota bacterium
CACGATGTGTATCGGCTGCCGTTCCTGCGAGGCGGCCTGCAATAAGGTAAATGAGTTGCCGGAGCCGGAAAAGCCGTTTGATGATAAAAGTGTTTTTGATAAGAAACGGCGCACCGATGCCTCATCTTATACCGTAGTTAACCGCTATGATGACGCCGTTGATTACCGGGGTGGCCCGGTTTACCGCAAAATTCAGTGTAATCACTGTCTGGAACCGGCCTGTGCCTCGGCCTGCTTTGTCGGGGCATTCAAGAAAACACCGGAGGGTTCGGTGACCTATGACGCTTCGGTTTGTGTCGGATGCAGGTATTGCATGATCGCCTGTCCGTTTAATATTCCGGCTTATGAGTACAACGAGAATCTAACTCCGCGAGTGATGAAATGCAACTTATGCTATCCCCGGCTGAAAGAAGGCAAGCTTCCCGGGTGTGTCGAGGCCTGCCCGGTCGAGGCGCTGGTTTACGGGAAGCGGAATGACCTGATTACCATCGCCCGGGACAGGATGCGAAAATATCCCGGCCGGTATGTCGACCATATTTACGGCGAACACGAAATGGGCGGTACCGGCTGGTTATATATCAGCGGGGCGCCGTTTGAAGACCTTGATTTCCGTCTTGACCTGGGTGTTACCCCGGCGCCGGAGTTCACCTCGGGGGCGCTTTCGACGGTGCCGATGGTGATCGGTCTCTGGCCGGCTCTTCTGGGCGGCATATACCTGATCAATAAGCGTAAGGGGAGAATCGCACTTATAGAAAAAACGACCGAGGTGAATGAGGCTATATCCAGGACTCAGGCCGCCGCTGATGAGAAGGCAAAAATGGCGGTTGAGAAAGCCAAAAAGGACAAGGAATTCGCCGTCGAAAAGGCGGTCAAAAAAGCGCTGGATGAAGCGGCCAAAGGAAAAAACAACGGCAAGGAGGATGTGTGATGTCTGATGAGACCACCACCACTGCCGATCGCTCGCTGTTTACTCCGTTTAATATCATTGCCGGGCTGATTATCCTGGCCGGTCTGCCACTGGTTTATTTGCGATTTACCGGCGGATTGGGAGCCGTCAGCAATCTTGATGATTCCAACCCGTGGGGTATCTGGATTGCCTTTGATCTTCTGACCGGTGTGGCTCTGGCGGCCGGGGGGTATGTTACCGCTACGGCGGTGGAACTGTTCGGTATGAAGAAATATCACGCGGCTGTTCGTCCGGCGATCCTCACCGGGTTTTTGGGCTACTCGCTGGTAGTTCTTGCTCTCCTGTTTGACGTCGGCCGTCCGTGGCGTCTGCCATATCCGTTCATTGTCAATCCGGGAGTGACCTCGGTTATGTTCGAGGTCGGCGCCTGTGTCGGGCTCTATCTGACGGTTCTCTTTCTGGAGTTCTCACCGGCGGCGCTGGAATGGCTCGGACTCAGGAAACTTCGCATGGTGCTGGTGCGGCTTACCATCCTGCTGACAATTCTCGGCGTGGTACTCTCTACTTTGCACCAGTCGTCATTGGGCGCCATGTTCCTTATCGTTCCGTCGAAATTGCATCCGCTCTGGTATTCGCCTTACCTGCCGGTTTTCTTCTTTGTATCAAGTATCGTGGCCGGGCTGTCCATGGTGATATTCGAAAGCACCCTGTCATACCGCAATTTCAAGAATAAGATGAACGAAGAGCACCTGGCCTCGCGGGATCTTATCACGCTGGGATTCGGTAAGGCGGCTTCGATTGTGCTTATAGCATATTTTGCCATAAAAGTCTTCGGGATTGCTCTCGGCAACCATTGGAATCTTCTGGGGACACCGTACGGCCTGTGGTTTTTGGTCGAGTTGCTCGGTTTTGTACTGCTTCCGGCCTTTGCCTATGCCGTCGGCGTGCGCGACCGTAATGTCAAACTGATACGGATAACATCCCTCTGGGCCGTATTGGGTATTTTCCTGAACCGGCTCAATGTCTGCCTGATTGCCTTTAACTGGCAGTTGCCGTCGGATCAGAGATATTTCCCGCATTGGATGGAAATAGGTATAACGATTTTTGTCGTCACTATCGGTCTGGTGGTGTTCAGGTTTATTGTTACCCGGATGCCGATATTTTATGAACATCCCGATTACAAGGAAGCGCATTAGCGGGAGGTTGACGCTGTGAGTGAGAGTATACACACCCTTCAGGAATTCATGACCCATACCAAGGGTATAATTTATATTCTGGGGATTGGCTTTTTGATCGGTTTCACCTGCTTCTGGAGATTCCTTCATCGCCGCGGCGATGAAGACGAGATATAGAAGAACCCCACTCTTTCTTTAAATATAATGTGTTTCCCTCTGCGGATTTCAGTTATATTTGAATATTCGGAAATATGAGGGACAATTACGACCAGTTCGATTCAAGTAAAAACAAACGGCCGGCGATTCCCCGCCGTCAGAAAACGATTGACGTTTTTAGATTTAGCAGTATATTTAAAATATATTTGCCGCTATCGGTTCATACATTATGAATATATTTTCGCCCTGAATAGATATGAAAAAAGCAGATTAAAATAGCGAGGTTGCCGAATGAACCTTAAGAAACTGGTCTCTATGGCCCCCCCATTTTGGCCGTACTGGCATTATTTGTCATGACCGGCTGGATTCAGCCGGATAATACAAAAAAGATTGTTACCCCGCGAAAGTTCAACGACCCGATTTATTCCGATCTTAAAAAATCAGGCAAAATTCAAAACTCCAAACAGCGGCCCAGTGACTGGTTTATTCGCCAGAGAGCATACCCGGACGGGAAAATACCGGATGACCAACCTATGAAGGCGCTCGCTGAGGCTCGCGAAATGGTGAAAATGGCAAATAAAGACGGACGGGATTACCCTCAATGGTCCGAAGCCGGGCCAACCAATATCCCGGGACGAATTACCTATATCGCCGTTCATCCCGATTATCCGAGTGTGATCTATGTCGGCGCGGCCGCCGGTGGGGTGTTCAAGTCCACCGATATGGGCTTGAGCTGGACCCCGATATTCGATGATATCGGAACGCCGTCAATCGGAGCGATAGCCATTCATCCGTATAACCCTGATATACTGTACGTCGGAACCGGCGAGGCCAACAGCGCCGGAGATTCTTATGTCGGCACCGGTGTTTACAAAACAACCGACGCCGGATTGACCTGACCCCATGTGGGTTTGCCCAACAGCGCCCATATCGGGCGGATTGTTATCGATCCGGATAATCCCAACCGCATTTTTGTGGCCGCATGTGGGTTACTTTTCGGCACCAACCCGGATCGGGGCTTATATCGTACCGTAAACGGTGGTGACACCTGGGAACAGATTCTGTATATTTC
>DAOWOO010000119.1 GCA_030642025.1 Candidatus Zixiibacteriota bacterium
CCCTGGTCTGCGCCAGCATAAATTTCTTAAAGGGTGCGATTCCCTTATCAAATGCCTCTTCCTTTGTGATCTGTTCATCCAGGTACGGCTTCAGACCGTTATTGTACGCCTGGTTGGCCACGGGACTGATAATGAAGAAAGTCAGTATCAGCGACAGCGACAAAATAAGCTGATTGGGCGGTAATTGCTGGGTGCCCATCGCCTGGCGTAGAAAGCCCAGCACGATAGTCAGCCTGATAAACGATGTTACCATCAGAATTATCGACGGCGCCAGTGTCAGGACCGTCATTAACAGGACTATCTGAAGGGTAACCGACAGGTCGCCCGGATTTTCCGCCTCGGTAACCTCGACGGAGATTTTGGGAATACTCTGAGCCTGCCCGATTGAAGCGAAACAGGCGGTGATGAGTATCAGATATACTGCGATAATAACCGCTTTTTTCATATCCTATGAAATCCGTTAAATCCTATTTATTCGGCATCATGCCGAAAGTACTATTCAGTTGTCACGCCGTCTGCGGGCGTTTCGCATCACGAGCGGTATCCTTTAGCCTGACACCGGTCATATTCCATGCTTTAAGCTTCTCCCTGGCATCGCCGAGTATATTTTTAAATCCCGGCGCCGGTTTGGCTTCATTGTATGCGGCCAGTACCTTGGCTGTCTCTTCCGAGTCAAGCTGTGCCAGCGGCTGAATATTGTTATCGCTGACCCCGACCAGGATGGCCCGGTCGTGAAAGCGCACCAGCGATATTGATCTTTTCTGGGCGATGTACACCGTCTCCATAACATCGATCACACGGCTTTTGCGATTACCCGAGAATCTCGGCCCCATCATCCTCTTCAATACATACAGGAAACCGTAAATGGCAACTACCACCACGACCAGGGCGGCCACCAGTTTCAAAAGGAGAAATGTCATGGAACCGTTCTCCGGCAGTCCCGGCGGCGCTTTATCCATCCCCTTTTCGCCGTCATCGGTATGTTGCTCGGCGACCATCGCGGAAGATGCCCCCCGGCCGATATCGTTTTTTCGATCAGCGGAGACATTGCCGAATGACCCCAGTATCAGGGCTGCCGATACGAGCAAGAGAATAAACAGCCCGATCAGGAGATTTTTATTTTTCTTCCTCACGCAAGTTCCTTCAGTCTTTCTTCCGGCGAGATCAATTGCGTGATACGCAGTCCGAAGCTTTCATCAACGACAACCACCTCGCCGCGGGCGACGCGTTTCTGATTAACGAGAAGATCGACCGGTTCACCGACCAGCTTTTCCAGCTCGACCACCGAACCGGGACCCATCGCCAGAATATCGGCAATGTTCATTTTCGTCCGCCCCAATTCAATTGACACCGGCAATTCGACGTCCATAAGAAGGTCAATATTCCTCGGTGAACCGGCCTCGGCTCCTGATGATAACTGCTGAAAATCTGCCCGACGGACAACCGGTTCATCGGCCGAGACCGATGAATCCCCTCCGGATCCCGAACCGGCCGGCTGGTTATTAATAGCATCCTCAATGGAGTCTTCTTCAGGTGGAACGGCCTCCACCCCGTCAATCGACTCCTGCCCCAGCAAAGCGGCCGCCATCGCTTTTTCCTCATCGGACGCGTCGGAAAGATCGCCGAGTTCCTCAGCCTTTCCTACGGGCGCTTCATCAGAGGGAGTTTCCTCCTGCGGCGTTTCATCCGGGGAAGCATCACCGGCTGCATCTTCAGCGGGCGCATCTCCAGGTATATCTTCGGGAGGACTTTCGGCGTCAACGCCGGGCTCTTCCGAAGCGGAACTCTCTTCGGGAGTTTCCTCCGATGGCGTATTAACTTCTTTTTCCTCGTCCATCTGTACCTACTCTTTCTCTATAACAGGATAGATTTCCTCAATCTGACAGGCTCGCCGTTTGCCGAACAGGCCGGGACGGCAGATGAATTTTTTTCGGCCGCCTACCATGAGATCGACCGAATTATGAATCTTTACATCGGTGGTTACGACATCACCGATTTCCAGACTTAGAAATTCCCGCATTCTGAGTTTTGATCGCGCCAGCACCAGGGCCAGCTCCATTCCGACTTTCTGAAGGTTCTCGCGGTTGTTCTCACGATTTTCCTTCAGGTTTTTCCGTTTGGTGGCATCAATCCAGTTCTGCGCCGAAAGTTTGGCCAGATGGGTCTCAAGCGAAACATACGGATAGCAGATGGTTAAAAGGCCGGTGGTACTGAAGAGTTTCAACTGCAGTGAAACGACGATTACCGTTTCCCCGGCCGGCACCACCTGGACGAACTGCGGGTTTGTTTCAAACGACCTTTGCTCGATACTGATTGGCACCATATTGGCCCATGATTTTTCCAGATCACGATAGACCTTATGGGCAATACGGCCGATCACCGATTTTTCAATACCGGTCAGCTCTCGTTCAATTTCGAGTACTTTTTCACCGCCACCGAACATCCGGTCAATAAACGAGAAAACCAAAGTCGGGCTGTAATCCATGACACAAAGGCCCTCGAGCGGTTTGGCCGAGAATGTGTACGTGCAGGATGGCGACACCAGCGACATGATATACTCCGAGTAGTTGATCTGATCAACCGAGACCAGATCGACATCAACCATGGTCCGGAGTACGGCCGAAAGGGTTGAGCCGATATGCCCGGAAAAGTTATCATGCATATTCTCCAGTGTCCGGATCTGGTCCTTGGAAACCCGATTGGGGTGCTTGAAGTCATATGTCACGACCGAGCGGGTATGCTCCGATTGGGCCGAACTTTCCTCTTCAGCCGCCGGCTCGCTTGATGATACCGTACTCAGCAGGGCATCAATTTCATCCTGTGTTAGTATCTTGGCCAAAAATCATTACTCCTATCAGCTTATTGCAGAATAAACTCGGTAAAGTACACGGCCGCCAGATCATCCACCTTGAGCAGTTGTTCTGCCCGTTTTTTAATCTGATAGCGGGTAATTTCCTTCTGTTTGGGATCGGACAACTGATCAATCGTCTTGGCGCCGAGAATTGTAATCAGCGCATCACGAATCAAGTGTTCCCGCTGATTGAACTTTTCAACCGTTTCCGGCGAATAGACATCAAAGCCGACAAAAACCGGGTTCCGGCAGTTCCGGCCGGATTAACAATGATATCTTCTATCATAACCAGCTCGGTTGGTTTATCTTCTTCGACATGCCTGGCTTGTTTTTCTTCATGCTCGGCCGGTTCGGCGTCACCGGATGTATGAATAAACTGCATCCCCACGAAGAAGCCGGCGGCCAGCATGACGATCATAATCGCCACATAGATGATTACCGTCGGGAATCCTTTCCTGGCGGCCGCCGAGGAGCTATTTTCACCTTTAATCGCGGCGGTTTCATCGGCATTGGGATTCGCATTTTCGGGCGACATTGCTATTCTCCTTTATCCATTGTCTGTTTTTCATTGGCTTTTATATCGATTCCAAGGGCCAGCCGCCGGTAGGCGGCCGCCCTGCGTATTATCTCATCGGGCGACTCCCTGACTATGATCTTCTTGCCGTTGGTCAGGCTGATCACCGTATCAGGGTTGGCCTCGACAAATTCGATCAATTCGGCGTTGACGACTATTTTGTCACTATTCAGTTTCGTCACCTTAATCATCTAAATCACCATACCTATCTCTTGAGGTTGACCAGCTCGTCCAGCATATTGTCAGAGGTGGTGATAATTCTGGCATTGGCCTGGAAGCCGCGCTGGGCGGTAATCATACCGGTAAACTCCTGTGCGATATCAACCGCCGACGATTCCAGCGCTCCCGATGAAATCTGGCCTGATATCGTCTCACCGGCAATTCCCTCAATCGCCTCACCGGAGTTGGCCGAGGTCTGGTACAGTGACCGTCCCGCTTTCAGCAAACCGGAATGGTTGTTGAAATCGGCCAGGATTATCTGAGCCAGTACACGGCTGACGCCGTTGGTGAATATACCGCTGATCGTTCCGGCTTTGTCTATCGAAATATTGTCGAGAATGCCCAGACCATATCCGTTCTGCTGTAATATCGAGGCGGTGTGCGGAGACGAGAATCCGGTCAGACCGTCAAACCCTCCCACCGTTCCGGCATCCACTGTAATAGACATCTCTTCGGCGCCATTATTGGGGTTGAATGTTATGGTATTGGCCGAACCGTCATAGTCAAACGACAGCAATGAACCGTCGCTGTAGAAAGAAACCGTCCCGGTTCCGCCGCTGCCGATAGTTTCATTACCGGTTGCCGATACTTCCCACCGCCAGCGATTATTATCCGCAGTGCGGATAAAATCCATTGTCAGCGTGTGCTTGCCGCCCTGTGAGTCGAAAACCGTAATTGACGTGGCATGTATCGTGTCAGCCGCATCGATATAACATTGTCCGGCGCTGAGTCCGCTCGATCCGGACGCTGACACTTCGATACCGCCGTCGCCGACTCCATCCACGCCGGTCGCCAGACCGGTGTTCTCATCGACAATTATGCCAAGTGTTTCCGGGGTAAAGGCGATACCTCCGGATGAGGTAAATGCATCCACACAGTTGAATGTATGATCGGTCCCGTTATTGACCGAATATGTGGCTCCATCGGCAACGCCAAAAAGGACTCCGACGATATTGCCGTTAGTGGCCACCCCGCTGCCGTTCAAGGTTGCCAGCGCCTGTGATGTGACAATATTGTAATCACCGCCGGAACCGGCCTTGGTGCGGGTCAGTTTGATATCGCCGCCTGAAAGTTCGGCATGGACACCACTGATAGAGTTAATGCCATTGATGACATCATTAACCGTCGAATTCAAGGTCAGTCCGGTTATTACCTGTACCCCGCTGCCGTCGATTGCAATACCGAACGGCTGGCTGGTCAAATCGTCAATGCCCAGCGATGACAGGGTTTCCGAACCGGATAACGTTGCTCCCGGATTGCCGGTACCATCGTCGGCCACATTGGCAAATGTGAAATTGGACTGTGTAGCCTGGACACCGGTAATGGTCAGGTGGTGCGTACCTCCGGCTCCGTTCAAAGCCGTACCGCGAATAACATCAATGCCGGTGGTCCCGGCTCCCAGATTACCCAGCGTCGCCAGGGCGTCGGAAGCGGTGACATTAAGATTATTTCCCAGCATTATGCTGGTAGTCGAGCGGGCGGGATCCTGCTGTCCGAACGGCAGGGTGATATTCCCGACCGTCGAGGCTGAGGTAATCTGGCCGTTTTCATCGGCCATCCGGCCCTGGACAAAAAGCCCCGTTGACGGATCCACCAACTGTGAGTTGGCATCGAAATTGAATGATCCGGCCCGCGTGTAATACTTGCCGGAACCATCCGACAGGACAAAGAAACCTGATCCCTGAATGGCCAGGTCGGTTATCTGTCCGGTCAGCTCC
>DAOWOO010000266.1 GCA_030642025.1 Candidatus Zixiibacteriota bacterium
GGAAACGGTGGCTTTTCCGAGCAGTGTTGATACGGATACCTGGGACATATTGTATGATACTGCGACGATTGAAAGCCCGGGCTTTTCAAAAGGCTATAATATCGGTATTTCAAGCAGTCTGACATGGTTCAACGGCGGAAGAAATGTCTTCAACTATCTCGGTTCCAGGGCGGAAAAGGCATACTGGGAACACACCCTGGAAGGTATTAAGCAGAGTATCATTCTTCAGGTGAAGCAGAGATATTTCGCCTATCTTAAGGCTCAGGATAAGAAGAAAATATTTGAGGAAGCCGTCAAGCGGGGAGAAGAGCAGTACAAACTGGCCAACTCCCGTTATGAGGTCGGATCGGCGTCAAAATCGGATGTTCTGAAAGCGCAGGTGCAATTCGGCAATGATAAGTTGTCTCTGTTGGCGGCGGAAAATCGACTGAGGATTGCCAAGGCCGAGTTGAATTACCTGATCGGTGTTAATGTCAATTCCGATGTTTCCTTTTCCAGGACATACCAGCGCAAGAGATACGAAGACACCGAGAAAACCGCATTGAAATTCGGACTGTCGCATCATCCCGGACTGATGGCCGGTGAAAAAAACATCACAGCCGCCAGGTATGATCTCAGGTCATCCTGGGGCAGATTCCTCCCGTCGATTACGACATCTTTTTCCAGAACCTGGTCGGCCAGCCGATGGGATGATGTCAACGATTTCAGCCATGATGATGCACAGTGGGCCATTTCGACGTCGGTCGTTCTGCCGATATTCAGCAATTTTGACCGTAAAAGAGATTTGTCTCGGGCACGGGCCGCCTTAAACACCGCCCGGGCTGATTATGTTTATGAAAAAAACAACGTCGCTCTTGAGATAAAACGAGCTTGGCTGAATATCAAGCATGCCCAGGAAGCGTTACAGGTGGCTGATGAAACCGTGGCGGCGGCCAGTGAGGATATGGCCCTGATCCGTGAAAAATATCGCCTCGGCGCGGCCACCATCCTTGATGTCCTCAAGGCTCAGGAAAGCTTGGTGACCGCCCAGAATGTACAGGTGGAAGCCGATTTTGAATATAATCTATCCGTGGCCGGACTTGAAAATGCTATGGGAGTAAGGTAACTAACCGGAGATTCATTAATGCAAAAGAGTAAGAAGAAAAAATTGCTGATATTTGGCGCCGCTATTATTGTCGTCATAATCATCGTGGCCAATATCTTAAGCAATGGCAAAAATGTAACCGAAGTGCAGTCGCAGAAGGTTGAGATCATCGATATTGTTGAGGAGGTGTCGGCTTCGGGCTACATCCAGCCCAAAACACGGGTGAATATCACCGCTGAAGTTACCGCCGAAATTATCGCTCTTCCTGTCAAAGATGGGCAGACGGTTGGCAAAGGCGACCTGCTGGTTCTTCTGGATACGGTACAATTACAGAAAGATGTCGACCAGTTCCACTATTCGCTCGATGAAATCGAGGCGCGTGCATCAGCCGCCAAATCGGCCTTCATGCAGGCGGAAAGCGATTTTAACCGCCAGAAGGAACTGTTTGAAAAAAAGTTGACATCGGAAACTGTCTATGAAAATGCCGAGTATGCTTTTCTTAACAGCAAGTATACATATCAGGCAATGATCTCCCAGACCAAGCAGACCCGTGCCGGATATGAAAAATCGCTGGATCGGCTGAACAAGACGAGGATCACGGCGCCAATGAGCGGCGTGATTACTTATCTCGATGCCGAGACAGGCGAAATTGCTCCGGCGCAGACCGCTTATACGATGGGGAGAACGTTGATGACGATATCAGACCTGGCCGTCTTTGAGGTCGAGGTGGATGTCGATGAAACCGAGATTGTCAAGGTCGGGCTCGGACAGGAAACCAAGATCGAAGTTGATGCTTTTCCCGATACGGTTTTTAGCGGCGAGGTGGTGGAAATCGGCAATACCGCTGTTATGAGCGGCGCCGGCAATGAGCAGTCAACCAATTTCAAGGTCAAGGTGCTGTTTATGGATAGTAACGTGAGCATCCGACCGGGGATGTCGGCTACGGTGGATATTATCACCAGTACACGCGGAAATGCTCTGGCTGTGCCGTACGGTGCAATTGTGATGAGATCACTTGATCCTGATTCCCTGGCCAATGCCCAGGATGACACATCGGGCAATTTGGTTCAAACGGCTCATGCCGCCACCGTTGAAGATGACACCACTGCCGTCGTTGATGAAAAGCCGGAAGCCGAGGAGAAACCGAAAGCCGGAAATGGTAAACCGAAGAAAAAAGAGATCAAGGGCGTATTCGTCGTACGAGATTCCAAGGCTGTTTTTGTACCGGTTGAGACAGGTATTGCCGATCAGAAAAATATCGAGGTTATCTCAGGACTTGGAGAGGATGATACGGTTATTACCGGACCCTTCAAGACGCTCAGATCATTAAAAAGCGGTGATTATGTTGAGTCAAAAAAGAAAAAAGAAGACCGGAATATCTGATGCGATTGATTGATACCAGGGATATCTGGAAAACGTTCGAGATGGGCAAGCAGGAAGTGCATGCCCTGCGTGGAATTACCATAACGATTCGCAAAGGTGAATATGTAACCATAATGGGACCTTCCGGATCGGGCAAGGCAACCCTGCTGAATCTGATCGGCTGTCTTGATACCCCCACCAAGGGGCTGTACTATCTGAATAAAAAGCGGGTCAGCAATATGGGAGAGGATGAACTGGCCTTTATCCGCAACAGGGAAATCGGTTTCGTTTTTCAGACATTTAATCTTTTGCCGCGCGCCACAGCGCTTCATAATGTTGAGCTACCACTGATATACAGTGGGAAAAGCAAAGAAGAACGCGAGGAAATGGCGCGTGCGGCGCTCGAGAAAGTTGATCTGGCTGATCGGATGAGCCACAAACCCAGCGAGCTTTCCGGCGGGCAGAGACAGCGAGTGGCCCTTGCCCGGGCGCTGGTAAATAACCCGTCTTTAATACTGGCCGATGAGCCGACCGGAAACCTTGATACCAAAACCGGAAACGAGATCATGGAACTTCTCACCCAGTTGCACGAGAAGGGCAATACCATCATTGTTGTTTCCCATGATCGTGATGTGGCCAATTTTTCCGAGAGGATTCTGGTAATTCGTGACGGTGTTATTGAGAAGGAAGAAATCCTCAAGGAGAGAAAACAGGAAGCCAGCGAAGCCAGGCAATGATATACTGGGAAATATTTAAAATAGCCGGTATGGCCCTCCTGGCCAACCGGCTCAGGGCGTTTTTGACCCTCCTAGGGGTAATTATCGGGGTGGCCTCGGTTATCACAATCATCTCAGCCCTGGAGGGGATGTCTCAATCAATTCAGGGGGAATTGGATTCACTTGGTCCGACGACCTTTTTTGTAACTCGGTTTGGTATTATTACCAGCCATGATGAGTTTCTTGAGGCTTTAAAGAGAAAAAAGCTCAAACCTGAATATGCGGACGCCATAGAGCGAGGATGCGAGCAATGTGAAGAGGTCGCCCTGTATGCCGATACCTGGCGACGAGTTAAATACCGCAA
>DAOWOO010000212.1 GCA_030642025.1 Candidatus Zixiibacteriota bacterium
GGGGGACAGGATTCAAAATATATCTCACTGGATGATAAGACCGTCATAGATTTCGAAATGAATAAGGCCTGCGCCGCCGGAACCGGATCGTTCCTGCAAGAACAGGCGGAGAAGCTTGAAATAAATATCGAGCGTGAGTTCGGGGACCGTGCTCTATCTGCCGAATGCCCGGTAGGATGCGGCGAACGCTGTACTGTTTTTATGGAGTCAGATTTGGTCAGTCACCAGCGGGCCGGGGCCGGAACCGATGACCTCGTTGCCGGACTGGCCTATTCGATTGCGTCGAATTACCTGACCAGGGTGGTCGGTGACCGCAGGATCGGCAAGAATATATTTTTCCAGGGCGGGGTGGCTTGGAATAAGGGCGTGGTGGCCGCCTTTGAAAGACTTACCGGCAGTAAGGTAACGGTTCCGCCTCATCATGATGTTACCGGCGCCATCGGGGCCGCCATCCTGGCAATGGAGGCTGACACGGGTGAGAGAACGAAGTTCAAAGGTTTTGACCTGTCAAAGCGTAAGTATACGGTTTCGACCTTCGAGTGTCCCGACTGCTCCAATATGTGTACCATTCGCAAGGTCGAGGTGGAGGGGGGAGAACCTCTTTTCTATGGCAGTCGCTGCGGAAAATATGATGTTCGTGAAAGCGGCGAAAAGGTCGATTTCCCCGATTATTTCAGTTTCCGCCAGCGTCAGTTGATGCGGCGGTATATTGATATTGATACGGAGCGCACCTCACGCGGCCGAGTCGGTATTCCGAGGGTTTTGCATTTCTTTGAATTTTACCCATACTGGAGGGCATTTTTTGAGACCCTTGGTTTTACCGTGGTAAATAGCGATCTCTCCAATCAGAAAATCGTTGAGGCTTCACTTGAAAAATTCATCGCCGAAACCTGCTTCCCTGTTAAAATAGCTTTTGGGCATGTTGACAACCTTATTAATAAGAAGGTCGATTATATCTTCCTGCCCGGCATGATCAAATTCCTGTATGATGATTCCGAGGAGGAAGGTAGTTATATCTGCCCCTATGTTCAGTCAATTGGTTCGACTGTCGCGGCCATGTTTGATTTCGCTTCGATGGGCATCGGCTACTTCGGCGAGCCCCTTAAAATCACCAACGATATCTCATATATGGTCAGGCAATTACGCCCGTTGATTAAAGCGATGCGTTTATCTGACCGTGAGGTGAGAAAGGCTCTGGAGAATGCCGGAAAAGCCTATGGTTTATACGGTCGAAGTCTGGCTGAAGAGGGTGAGAAGGAATTGAAGAAGATCGGGCATGATGAAAAATGTGTGGTTATCGTCAGCCGGCCATATAACGGAATTGATCGTCGGCTGTCGATGGATATCGCGTCCAAGATACGCAAGATGGGTATCCGCACTATCCCCCTTGATTTTTTGCCGCTTAATATCAGATCCGACGACTTGGCGACCATGTACTGGTTTTATGGAAGAAAAATCCTGGCGGCCGGGAATTATATCCGCAAACACCGTAACTTATATGCTATCTACCTGACCTCATTCGGGTGCGGCCCGGATTCATTTATCACCCATTTTTTCAGGCGGCAGATGTCAGGTAAACCTTACCTGCAGTTGGAACTTGATGAACACAGCGCTGATGCTGGCATGATCACCCGGGTTGAAGCGTTCCTTGACTCCCTGCGGTTCTATAAATATAAGCCACCTATTGCCGAGTTTTCGCCCGCCGATGAGAATTTTTCTCCTGCCGACAAGGTTATTTATCTCCCATATATGTGTGACCACGCCTATGCCGTAAAGGCGGCCTTCAATCGATGCGGTATTAATGCCGAGGTTCTCGAGGAATCCAGTGAAGAATGCCTGACCTATGGCAAGAAGTTTACATCGGGTAAGGAGTGTTTCCCGTGTGTGGTGACGACGGGCGATATGCTTAAAAAAATAAACTCCGAGGGGTTCGACCCGGACAAGTCGGTTTTCTTCATGCCCGGTGCCGACGGCCCATGCCGGTTCGGGCAGTACAGCCAATATCATAGAATAATCCTTGATGAGCTGGGGCATAAGAACGTGGCCATTTACTCGCCCAATTCCAGAACATCATACTCCGATTTCGGACTGGATAATACTCCCTTCAGGAAACTGGGTTGGATTGGTGTAGTTTTCGTGGACGGACTTATTAAGTTGCTTTTAAAGACCCGCCCGTATGAATCAGAGCCGGGACAGTCGGAAAGAGTATACAAAACCTATCTTAGAAAAATGCAGGAATATATCCTTCAGGATAAGGATCTGGTTCAGCTGGCCAGAGAGGCCAGTGTCCAATTCAGCCTGATACCCCTTCGTCATGAACATCGCCCGGTCATCGGGCTTGTCGGGGAAATCTACCTGCGTAATAATCGGTTTTCCAATAATCATCTTATAACCAAACTTGAGGCTTTGGGCGCTGAGGTGAAACTGGCGACCTTCTCCGAGTGGATTGTCTATACGTCATATACATATCGCCTTGATTCGATTAACTTACGGCGATGGAAAGATATCGGGAAGGCCTATTTGCAGGAGTTTTTCCAAAATCGAATTGAGCACAAGCTGGAAAAGGCGTTCTCCGAACAGATGTCAATTGACCATGAATCATCAATGGCGGATATTACGAAATTGGCCGCTCCGTATCTATCGGTTGAAATTCGCGGAGAAGCTGTCCTGTCTATTGGCAAGGCCATTGAATTTATCCAGCAGGGCGCGTCTGGAATTCTCAATTGTATGCCCTTCAATTGTATGCCCGGCACAATTGTTTCATCATTGTCACGGCGGATTTCCAGCGATCATGATGATGTGCCCTGGTTGAATATGAGTTATGAAGGACTGCAGGATACTGGCGAGGAAACGAGGATTGAGGCGTTTGTCGATCAGGCCAGAAATCGCATGGAAATAGCCGTGGGAGTAAAGACCTGAAAATTGCCGGTCGATAAAATGACAAATTGCCTTAATATGGCGATTAAGAACCCTATGGGGGTGCAACTTTGGAAGAATGCCAGGAACAAACTAAAAGACATAGTGTTTCACTATGCAGACAAAACATAAGCAATACTTTGGAGATATGACATGAGCAAACCAATAGCTGTTACCGATGCCACTTTTGAAGATGAGGTCGTTAAGGCTGATCGGGCTGTTGTGGTCGATTTTTGGGCCGAATGGTGCGGCCCGTGTAAAATGATAGCTCCGGTTCTTGAGGAAGTTGCCGCCGAATATGAGGGCAAGCTCAAAGTGGCCAAGGTCGATGTCGACAGCAATTCCAAAACTGCGGCTCAATTTGGCATCATGTCGATACCGTCACTGTTGTTTTTTAAAGAGGGCAAGGTGGTGGATCAGGTGGTCGGCGCTATCCCGAAAGCTCAGTTGGTCAGCCGCTTGGAGAAAGTTCTGGGATAAATTCGGCAACACATGAAGGAAATTGAATTGTAATTATTCTTCTTGGCCCTTTATGGCCTTGAAAGGTTGACCATATGGATTTCCTCGATATTGCACTTGCTGTTTTCTTTATAGCGGCATGGTATTTACTGATGCGTTTTATCCTGCCTCGATTTGGAGTGAATACCTGACTGGGTGGTAAATGCGACATCCAGTTGGACCGTGAAGACAAGACAGTTTCAGACCGTTCTTTAAAGTGACGACAGGCCGTGGATGCGCCATAAGGATTATTTATTGGCGTCCTAATAGTGGTTTATTTGATATCCGGCAGAATGGGCAGAATGAAACATAATCTGTCCCAAAAGGGACGCGAATCACTATCATAAGCAATACCATATTGGCCATACGGGTCTTGACTTTGGCGCCAATTGGCATTACATAGCGTATAAGTATAAAAATAGTATACCGAACTGCCGATAGGTTGTATAATGAGGTCATATAATCATCATCCGGGCGGTTCCGGTGGTTTTCGGATTGGTCCGGGAACTATCAGTCCGGTTATCAAGTATCTGATCATTATCAATGGTGCGGTATTTCTAATTCAGATGCTGTCGACATATTCACTGGCAAAGATATTTGGTTTAACTCCGGCACTGTTTTTCCATGATTTTCCCAATTACATGTTTCA
>DAOWOO010000389.1 GCA_030642025.1 Candidatus Zixiibacteriota bacterium
ATTCGACTGTCAGCCAGCTCGGGTACATGATAATGGCTCTCGGTCTCTACGGTTTGGACACCGCCAACGGGCACCATTCGGCCGGTTATGTCGCCGGAACCCTGCACCTGATGACGCACGCTTTCTTCAAGGGCCTGCTCTTTTTGGGCGCCGGCTCGGTAATTCATGCTGTGCATACCAATAATATCCAGGAAATGGGCGGCCTCGCCCCGAAAATGAAAATTACCAGTATTACGTTTATGATTGCCTCGCTGTCGATTGCCGGAATATTCCCGCTTTCAGGTTTCTGGTCGAAGGATGAGATTGTCGCCTCGACCCTGCACCATCCGGTCTTTATGGTCTTCACGCTCCTGATAGCCTTTATGACGGCCTTCTATATGTGGCGACTGTGTTTCCTGACCTTTTTCGGCAAACCCCGCGATCAGCATAAATATGACCATGCTCACGAATCGCCGAAGACAATGACATATCCGTTGATAGTGCTCGGCTTTTTATCTGTTTTCGCCGGTTGGGTGGCCATTCCGTGGCTCCCTCACGGTTTTTCATCGTTTGTTTTCCATGGCGAGCCGCATCATGCAGGACCGAATTATATCCTGATGCTGGTTTCGACGGTGGTCGCGCTCTCGGGTATCATTTTAGCCTACCTGATTTATTACAAAAAGAAAATCTCGGCCGACATGCTCGCCGAGAAATTTAAACCGATATATAAGCTTTTTTATAACAAATATTACTTTGACGAGATTTACCAGTTCCTGATTATCGACCCGCTGATGGCTTTCGGCCGCTATATGTGGACGTTTGACGCCCGGGTGATCGACGGCGCGGTCAACGGCACTGCCTGGCTGACTATCTGGTGGTCCAAAATCCAGATGTGGTTCGATGTCTGGATTGTCGATGGGGCGGTTAACGGCTCCGGCTGGCTGGTTCTCCAGGCGGGAAGATTTTTGAGATTTTTACAGTCGGGATCAATGCAGTTCTACACGCTCTTTATCCTGATTACAGTGGTTCTCCTGACTATAATGAAAATTGAGTTATTTAATATCGATAAACATTGGCCTCTCGTATCTGTTGTGTTTGTCCTTGGCGTAATCCTGCTCGGTTTGTTGACCCGGCTGGTGATCGGGAAGAGGAATACACCTCAAGGTGCAGAACAGGATGAATAGTAAGAAGATGAAGGATGGATTATAATATGGGCTTTCCGTTGTTAAGTTCCCTGATATTTATTCCCATTATCGGGATGCTGGTAGTAATGTTATTACCCAAAGACAAGCATTCGATGATAAAATGGACATCGACCATCATCAGCATTATTCCGATGCTGATATCGTTTTGGCTGACCTGGGATTATTTTTATAATTTTTCGGGCGACGCCGCGATGGCTTACGTCGAAGGACCCGCCAGCTGGATTCCAATATTGAATATCCATTACTATCTTGGGGCCGACGGGATTTCCATTCCGCTTCTGGCGCTGACCGGGCTTCTGTCAACCGTCTCGCTTCTGGCATCGTTTAATATCAATTTTCGGGTCAAGGAGTATTTTGCTTTCTTCCTGCTGCTGGAAGCCGGGATGATGGGTGTCTTTGTGGCGCTTGATTTCTTCCTCTTCTATGTTTTCTGGGAGATTATGCTGGTGCCGATGTATTTCTTAATCGGTATCTGGGGCGGCCCCCGCAAGGAATACGCGGCAATCAAGTTCTTCCTTTATACGCTGTTTGGCTCAATATTTATGCTGGTGGCTATTTTGATACTCTATTTTACCTCGGAGCCGCATTCGCTGAATATCCTGGAACTTCGAGAAACCGGTTCGGCTATGTCCCATACGTTGCAGATGGTCTGTTTCATCTTCTTCTTTATCGCGTTCGCCATCAAGGTTCCGGTCTGGCCGTTCCATACCTGGTTACCCGATGCTCACGTCGAGGCACCCACGGCGGTGTCGGTCATCCTGGCCGGGGTCTTGCTGAAAATGGGCACCTACGGTATGTTGCGTGTCAGTTGGCCGATGTTCCCCGAGGCTTTGCGGACGCTTGATTTCTGGATTGCCCTTTTAGGCGTAATCGCCATTATCTACGGCGCACTGGTATCCATGGCACAGAAGGATTTGAAAAAACTGGTGGCTTATTCCTCGGTGTCGCATATGGGTTTTTGTATGCTGGCGCTGGGGGCGATAACCTCGGTGCAGGCCATTACCGGCTGTATGTTCCAGATGATTTCCCACGGCCTAATTACCGGCGCTTTATTCCTTCTAGTGGGTGTGCTCTATGACCGGGCGCATACCCGTGAAATCGCCGCTTTCGGCGGTATCGGCTCGAAACTCCCGGTCTATTCCGGTATTATGGTCTTTTTCTCGATGGCAGCCCTCGGCTTGCCGGGTATGTCCGGGTTTATTTCCGAATTTATGATTTTTATTGGCGCTTTCAGTGCTGTGAATAAAGTTATGGTGGGGATTTCCGTTCTCGGTGTGGTGCTGGGCGCGGCTTATATGTTGCGGATGGTTC
>DAOWOO010000203.1 GCA_030642025.1 Candidatus Zixiibacteriota bacterium
AAAGGCATCATCCTTGATCTGGTTTATCATAAAGGCGGCGCGCTTATGCTGCTCTATCTGACTCTCCGTCATACGCGCCTGGAAATTGGAGACAATATCGGCCGATGATACGATTTCCACACCCATGGAACGGACCATCTCTACCGTTCCGGCATCAACCAGCCCGATATAGGGAAGTCGGCCACTCGGAGCATACTCCATCGCGATTTTTTTACACCCGTCCAGAAGAGAGGCCAGTTTGGATTCCATGACGCGGTAAGAGTCGTATGGTTTAATCGTTGTTTGCAGATGCTGGAATCGGTCTTTTTCGATATAGCTGACCAGCGCCACCGGTTCGCCAGTGGCGGGAATGAAGAAAAACGAGCGGCGGGTTATATGGCCGGGAAGATTCAGAAGCTCAACGGCAACATCGTTTTTCCCGTGAAAATCATAAAGAAGCCAGCCGTCAATCTTTTCTTCCTTGAGATATTCCTGTATGTTTTGGAAATCACTAATCAAAACGACACCATCCTCTATATAGAAGGCAAATATATCCAAAGGTCGCAGGCAACCGATATTATACGCAGGTCAGTCGGTTTTTACAACCGGTTTCTCCGCCTCTGCTCCGAAAAGATAAAACAGAATAGAAACCACCAGACCGGGAAATATCGGCGCAATGCCAAGCCAGTAACCGCCGTCGGCAGTCCAGCTATCCGATAATAACCATATCAGTGATATGCCCCCGGAGAGGATAATACACCAAAAGGCCGCAGATGGTGTCATGCGGCGCTTGCCGTTAAATGCAAAAAAGAGAGGAACCAGAAGAGCCGGAGTGGCCACCGATCCGAAATCATGCCAGATATCAATCACCGATTTAAAATAGAGCGCCAGAACAAGAGCGATCAGTCCCGACAGAACCAGCCCGACCCGCGTATAGTAGGTAATATTTTTTTCAGGGACTTTAAACAACCGCCAGACAATATCCCGGCTGAAGGTTGAGGCCGCCAGAAATGAATATGAATCGACTGTTGACATCACGGTCGCAATCAAGGCCAGCGCAAAAAGACCCAGAAGACCGGGGGGGAGCACCTCGGCGGCCAGCGCCGGATAGGAACTGATCGGATCGACCAAGTCGGGGAGTACGGCGCGGGCGTACAGACCGCATGAAGTTGTTAAAAAATCGAAAATGATCCAGAAGATGATTGAAATAAATATTCCGTTTTGGGCGACTTTTTCATTTTTTGCGGCATAGCACCGTTGATAGAAGGCCGGTTCAACCAGAGTCGCCAGAGCGATAAAATACCAGGTGACTATATACCACCCGGAATTACCGCCATGCCAACTCAGATGTGTTTGCGGTACGGCAGATTGAATAAAACTCAGACCCCCGTATTTATCAACCAGCACAAAAAAGAGAACCAGAAAACCGGCAAACATCAGTCCGAACTGCAGTAAATCAGTCCTGACCACCGAGCGGAAACCGCCCAGATGAACATAAAAAAGAGAAAAGAGAGTACCCACTACCGCTCCCAACCAGAGCGGCCAGCCGAACAGGAATTTACCCAGCACCGCCAGCATCAGGACATAGGCCCCCGGGACTGTCACTATAAACAGAATGACCGACCCGGCCACCGCCGCTTTGGGGCCGTAAACCCGGTCAAGCCGGTCGGGGATAGTCAAAACCTCGGCTCGGCGCGCCTTTCGGGCCAGAAAAACGGCGAATAACACGGCGGCCAGGTAGTACGGCAATCCGAAGACCAGCCAGTTGGAGATGCCATAAGAAAAACTGTATTCGCCCACTCCCAGAATACCGCCGTACCACGTCGATACCAGCGTGGCGACGAAGGCGGGGAGAGTCAGACGACGACCGCCGAGAATGAATCCGGCCGCAGATTCATTCCGTTTCGACCGGCGAGTTATTCCGACAATAACAAGTACAGCAAGGTAGGCCAGTATTATGGCATAGTCTAAAACTGTCAATCAGCTTCCTATTCCAGGTTCCATTTCAACTGTACGAAAAAACTCCTCTCGGCGGCGGGATAGTACTCTCCAGCCCAGTATCCGTTCCAGTAGGCATAGCCTGACAGTTCATATTTCTTGTTAAACAGGTTGTCCACCCGCCCGGACAGGGTCAATTGTCCGAATCCGGCCAGATGGCCCAGCGATACGGCCGCCGACAGCGATGACACCAGGTAGGGATCAATCGCCAGGCTGTCATTCTTTCCGTTTTCAATGTACTGTTTGCCGATTCCACGAAGCCGATAGGTCAGCCGTATCGGATTCTTATTGTAGTCGAGTACGAGGTTAGCCAGGTACTCGGGGAAACCGGCAACCGGGTTGCCGGAGTAATCGAGCGTATCATCGGCGACACCATCCCAGTCATAATCTATATAAACCAGATAATCCTTGATGCGGTTATAATTATAGGCGGCATTGGCGCCGATTGTTAAATAATCGAAAAGAGCATAACTGCCATCGAATTCAATTCCGGCATGTACCGAACGGTCGGCATTGCCGACTCGAACATGACCGTCATCATCGACGCCCCCCTCGGGAACAATTTCGTTTTTGAATTCCATCCAGTACAGATTCAACCCGGCCCGGTACCGGTCGGATCTAAAACTGCCACCAAGCTCGAAATTATACAGCCGTTCCGGATCGACCAGCGGATCGCCGAAATAATAGACGGTCCGACTGCCTGACGTCTCCGTTCTCAGAACTTCAAGATTGGGAAAGGCGTCGACGTCGTCGGCATCGTATAAGGTAGCATCGGTTGGTTCACGAGAGGCCACTGCAAAGCTGAAATAAATGTCGGCTCGGTCGTTTAGAAGATAGGTCAGTCCCACCCGAGGCGAGATAAAGAGCCAGTCGATATCATATTGATATCCGGGAAGCGCCCCCAGTTCCGACTGGTTGAAATCATACTTTATGTAGCGAAGCTGTATATTTCCCATCAGGCGGATTTTTTCACCCAGCGAGTAATAATCGAGAGCATACAGTGAGGCGGAGTATTTTTTGCCGAAATATTCGTAGTACCGATGCCGGGGATCGAGACTATTTGATAGATTTTCCGCCCAGACAACCTGTCCCCAGTGCTCGGAGTCGAAATAGTAGAATGATCCGCCGAATGCGGCCGAGCCGTTTTTGTGATCCCAGTCCAGCCGCGGGTTCCAGCCGTACTGGTTCTTGGTCACCCATTTTTGACGCACCAGGTCGATCCGGTCGTCGGCCGGATCAACAAGGTCATCGACTAATATATTGTATTCAGCAATTTTCTTATTACTTTTGTACTGTTCATAGTATCCCTTGCCCCTGATATAATACAGCGTATTTTTCAGGGTCAGCTTATCACCCAGCATGTACGTGTTATGTAATTCATAATGCGGTTGGCTGAAATCATCGATTTCATTCCCGTAATTACTCCAGTTGGTGCGGCGGTTAGCCTCTTCGGTGGCGCGGTCGATACCATTCCAGGCCAGCGCCGCCTTCATCGGGCCGCCGTAGATATTTATCGTGGTGGACATTTTATCATCGAGGCGTGACAGCGACAGGTAATACGACCAGCCGTCGTACCAGGCGTGGTCGCGGTATCCGCCGCTGTACAGTTTGGAATACCGTCCCGCCAGCGACCAGCGACCATCGATGAGACCCGATGAGTACTCCACCGTCTGTTTGCGCATCTCCGAGATAAAATCGCCATCGGAATAGTACCTTCCGTATCCCGATGACAGGCTGATACTTCTTTTGCGTTCCAGCCCGGATGAGGCGATATTGATTGATCCCCCGAAGGTGGCGTCACCGTACAGTGAATTGCCCACCCCGCGTTGAACCTGGATATCGGCCACGTTGGCGGAAAAATCGGGCAGATCGTAAAAGTAAGTGAAGCGGTCTTCGGGATCATTGAGCGGAATGCCGTTGATATAAACGCCGATACGTTTAGCGTCAAACCCACGAATCTTATAATCGCTGGCGCCGACAATACCGCCGGTATATGAAACCGCATACATGTTGGGAGTTGTCTCCAGTAAAACGGGGAAATCGGCGACAGTATAGTCGCGCTCAATGTCATCCTCGGTAAAATCGGTAAACGGCACCGGGGTCAGGCCGTGTCTGGCGCGCATCGCCGTAACCCGGATATTCTGCCCGGGATAGACCGCCCTCTCCAGCACAACCACAATTTTTTCGCCGTTCTTATCGGGTAAGCCGATCATGCGCGGCTGATAGCTGATATGG
>DAOWOO010000117.1 GCA_030642025.1 Candidatus Zixiibacteriota bacterium
CTGGGAGCTTGATTACCGACTGAGAAACAGGCTGATTCCGGATTCAAAATCCATTCAATCTGATTAAATTGCATCCGGCCATATTGTTTTTCGGTTTGCTTTTGCAATTGATGAGACTATACTGACAGATTATTCGGATAATAACGGGTGAAGTGATTGGCGTTTTGCCCGAAATTGAGATAATGAACAATAGTGACGCCTAACCGACCTCTCTGTTTGAGCAATAAATGAGGATGTTGTCATGGGAAAAGAAAAAGAGACTGAGTCAGTAGATTTTATCCGGGCGATTATCAACCGGGATCTGGGAAACGGCAAAAATGACAGACGGGTGCATACCCGGTTTCCTCCTGAGCCGAACGGCTATCTGCATATCGGACATGCCAAGTCGATATGTCTGAATTCCGGTATTGCCCGTCAATACAACGGCAAATTCAACCTCCGTTTTGATGATACCAATCCGGCCCGGGAAGAGACTGAATACGTCGAATCGATTTTGGAGGATGTCCGCTGGCTGGGGGCCGACTGGGAGGACCGGCTTTTCTATGCCTCGGATTATTTCAATAAATTGCATGAATACGCGGTGAAACTGATAAAAGACGGCAAGGCGTATGTCGATGATTTAATGGCCGATGAAATCAGGGAATACCGGGGTACCCTGACCGAGCCGGGCAGGGAAAGCCCATACCGAAATCGAACGGTCGAGGAAAATCTTGACCTTTTTGAAAAAATGCGCGCGGGAGAGTTTCCCGACGGTTCCCTGACCCTCCGGGCCAAAATCGATATGGCCTCAGGCAATATTAATATGCGCGACCCGGTTATGTACCGGATCAAACATGCTGAACACCATCGAACCGGAAACAAATGGTGCATTTATCCGTCATATGACTGGACGCACGGACAGTCCGATTCTATTGAGGGAATTACGCATTCGATATGCACGGTCGAGTTCGAGGATCACCGTCCGCTGTATGACTGGTTTCTGGATCAACTGGAAGTGCACCATCCGCAGCAAATCGAATTTGCACCGTTGAACCTGACATACACCGTGCTAAGCAAGCGCAAACTTCGGCAATTGGTGGAAGAAGGACATGTCAGCGGGTGGGACGATCCCCGAATGCCGACTATCGGCGGGCTTCGCCGCCGTGGCTACACCGCCGAGGCGATCCTCGATTTCTGTGATCGTATCGGTGTCGCCAAGCGCGACAGCGTCGTCGATATCGCTCTTCTGGAACATTGTCTCCGAGAGGAATTGAACAGGAGTGCCATGAGAGTGATGGCCGTCCTGAAACCGTTGAAGGTGATTATCGACAATTACCCCGATGATACAGTGGAGGAACTTGAAGCGATAAATAATCCGGAGGATGAATCAGCCGGGACACGTATGGTGCCGTTTTCACGGGAGATATATATTGAGCAGGATGATTTCCGCGAGGACCCGCCGAAGAAGTTTTTCCGGCTCGCTCCCGGGCGTGAAGTGCGGCTCAAACATGCCTATTTTATCACCTGCGATCGCGTCGTGACAGACGAAAAAACCGGCGAAATTACCGAACTTCATTGTACTTATGATCCCAAATCAAGAGGCGGCGCCTCGCCGGACGGACGGAAAGTAAAAGGAACACTGCACTGGGTTTCGGCGGCGCATGCTATCGATACCGAAGTGCGGCTTTATGATTATCTGTTTGGTAAGGAGGATCCGCTGGTAACTGATGGAAATGCGGATTTTACATCAAACCTGAATCCTGATTCTCTCGAGGTTTTGACATCGTGCAAGGTTGAGCCGTCGCTGGCCGAATCCAAACCGGGCGACAGGTTCCAGTTTTTGCGTCATGGATATTTCTGTGTGGATTCGGTTGATTCGAAAAAGGGTAAGCTATTTTTCAACCGAACCGTATCGCTTCGTGACAGTTGGGCCAAAATTGAAAAGAAAAAATAGACGGATATATTTTAATATCAAGGAAAAGGCCGCCGGAATCGGCGGCCTTTTATTATATGCTTCTTATTTCTCAGGGAGCGTGACGATATTGCGTTTTACCGGCACCGTAAACCGGGTTGTGTAACTATCATCAACCTCGAATGTAAATGATTTTTCAAAAGGCCTTTTCAACCCCTCCCCGACAAGCCTTATTTCACCTTTGGCGTTTTTACCGGCTTTGATCTTCTTGGGCAGTTTAATTTCAGCCAGATTGGCCGGGAAAGAAATCATGGTCAGGTTCAGATCATGATCGGATACATTGGAAATTGTGAACTTCATCTTTTTCCGTTTCTTATCTCCGAATTGAGTAAGGTCGAGTTTATAGGGTGAAATAACCAGGGGATAGGTCGAGTCGGGACGGATTTCAATCAAAGATGTGATTCTCAGGGTATGTTCGGGATTGGTCTCATTGGTTCGGATTCGCGGTCTCTTGGTGGTCATGCCGCGGTAACTTCTGGTATCGAAAATAATCTCCAGCCGCGTGCTGTCGCCGGCAGATAATAAATTGCTTTCTAATGGGGTCCTGGTACAACCGCAACCAGGGATTACCTTGACGATTCTGAGTGTGTCATCGCCGGTCGATTTCAGCCAGAAGGTATGAGAAACTCTGGCATGCTGGGGCACATTGCCGAAATCAAAAGCGGATTCCGGCAAAGTAAGTTCCGGCCCGGCCAGGCATGGTGAACTCAATAGCCAACCGGCAATAAGCAGTGTCATAACGGATGATAGTGTTTTCATTTACAGAATCTTCTATGTCGTTTTATTATTATTCGCAGTCATATGTCGGGTAATAGTCCCATGCTTCAAGGGAACGGCAGCCTCCGGCATATCTGAAAGTCTAATATAAAAATTCTGTCGGGACTGTCAATCAAATAGGCATTTCTCTCAATCTGGCCCGCATTTTTCTATTGCGAAAAATTAAAAAGAGACGATATTATAAATACACAGGAAAGGAGGTGGTCGATAGTGAAATCAAATTTATGTGAGGTGGCTGCTACTTAGCGATGCCCTTTTTATATGTTGGGTATGCTGAGTAAATCCCAACAGTTTACCGGCCCGGCGGCCTTATGCCGCCGGGTTTTGTTTTTAATAAGCATCTGAACATCTTAAATAAATACTGGCCGGGTATTATCTTTCATAAATAATTCCGATAAAGATATAAAAGAGGAATTATTTTCTGGGAGTTGAAAAATGCAGATTCTAAGACCCGTTGAAAAAGACAAAAAGAAAAAATCGTCCCCGCCCGTGGATAAATCAATTTGTGTATCCGACGCAAAAATAGATAAACAGGGTCAGGCTTGGAAAAGGGAGTCGATATGGTTTCGCCAGGAACTTCTGGGCAAATTAAAAGTGGTGTCGCACTTTGAAGGCAAGGCCATTCAGCAGTTGATTGACCAAGTCCTTGATAAATTTGTCACGGAAAAATTTGAAAATTCCGTCGCCATGAGAAAAATGATCGGCCAGTCGGATTCCGAATCAAAATAAGGCGGCATTTTCCCCTCGTTAATCCCGGCGGTCGCTCCATTTGCTGGCATGGGTGGTCGCCTGATTAATGTACCTGGCTTAATGTATGGCTTTCTATTGTGTTTCTTTTTATCATAGTGGGTATGGGAAAAAGCACCAAAAGCTGTCCGTTGGTGGCCACGACTCTTTACGGGCTTGAGGATGTTCTAGCGGATGAATTAGAATCGCTCGGCGCCAGTAACGTCAAGACTATGATCCGGTCGGTGTCGTTTGAGGGAGACCGGCGCCTGATGTATAAGACCAATCTATGGTGCCGCACTGCGATCCGGATTCTCAGGCCAATCAAAACATTCAATGTCTCCGGTGATAATGAACTATACCGTCGGGTGAAAGGTGTCAAATGGTCTGATTTTCTTGATACCGACGGTACTCTCGCCGTGGATGCCGTGATCACTGATTCCGTATTCGACAATTCGCATTATGTCGCCCAGAGAGTAAAAGATGCCGTTGTTGACCGGTTTCGCGCCGAAACCGGACGGAGGCCATCAGTCGATCTGGCCAATCCGGATTTAAGAATAAACCTGTATCTGAAAGAAAACAGTGCGGTTCTGTCTCTCGATTCATCCGGCAAATCATTGCACCGACGCGGCTACCGAATGGAAAAGGGTGAGGCTCCCTTAAATGAAGTCTTGGCCGCGGGAATTTTGGCCCTGTCTGAATGGGATATGAAAATGCCGCTTATAGATCCGATGTGCGGTTCAGGGACATTTGTTATTGAGGCGGCCATGATGGCCAGAAATATCGCTCCGGGGTTTGCCCGCCGGGAATTCGGCTTTATGAGGTGGAAGGATTACGATCCGGCCGTTTTCAGGAGTCTCCGAATTGAGGCGGAGCATTCAATAAAGCCGGGATTGCCGTTTGAAATTGTCGGCTCGGATAGTGATCGGGTATGCATCAGGCAGGCAAAAGCCAATGCCGCGCGGGCGAAAGTGAACGAAGATATAAAATTCGAAATACAGACATTTGAAAAACAGAATCCGCCTCCCGCACCCGGTATTTTAATAACCAATCCACCGTACGGCGAACGGATGAAAACCGCTGATATCAACGCCTTCTACCGCATGATAGGGGATACCCTCAAGAAAAAATATGACGGCTACAGGGCTTTTATTCTGGCCGGTAATCTTCCTGTTATCAAGCAGGTCGGCCTCAGAACCTCAAGGCGTATTGCCCTGTTTAACGGTCCTCTGGAGTCCAGACTTGTCAAATATGAGATTTACCGGGGGAGTCACAAGAAGAAAACCGCCCGACCGTCAGAATAGAGATATTCAGTAAGCCGTCCGAAATTCCGATATCTACAATAACAGGGTTCATGCCGAAACGGCAATAAATCGGAGCGGTTATGCCTATTGATGAAAAGACCAAAAAGGCGGCGCTTAGAGAACTTAGAAAACGATGCCCGCTTATGGACGTCGAAAAAATGAAAAGGGAATTTCTTGACTGGCTTGACCAGATTGATTTTCCCGCCTATCCCGGTGCTTCTTCATGGGAGGACTGTTTGAAGGTTTTTCCCCCGGATTCGGAAAAAGATTTGATGGACAAAGGACTGAAACTCCGCCTGGCGCTCCGGTTGTTTACTCTGTCCAATCAGTATCTTGTTTCAATTCTGGAAAGCCTTGAGCCGGGCGCACGAGGCGTCTATATACTGGGTGTCCATGTGAATTGGAAAACTGGTGAACGGCGTCTGCAGAAAATGGTTGATGAGGGTTATACCGGGGAATTTGATGATACCCTCAAGGCCCGGCACGCGTTATGGTTTCAAACCTTCCGGGGAGAGGACGAACTGGACGAAGCCCTCAACTGTTGTGCGGTCGCCATTCTGGGACATGAATTAATCGGTAGCCCGCCCGAAGAAATTCCTGGGAAACC
>DAOWOO010000281.1 GCA_030642025.1 Candidatus Zixiibacteriota bacterium
CCTGATTGGCAAAGGACATATCCATCACCATGGCCGGATGTCCCTCGGCGGCGGCCAGATTGATAAGTCTCCCCTCGCCAAGAATATTAATCCGCCTGCCGTCTTTAAGAGTGTACTCATCGACAAATTTACGGACAGTGCGCTTTTTCTTTTTCATCTTTTCCAGCGTCGGGATATCAATTTCAACATCGAAATGACCGCTGTTGCACACAATAGCACCGTCCTTCATTACTGCAAAATGCTCTTTGCGGCTTACATGGATATCGCCGGTCAACGTGACAAATATATCCCCTATTTGGGCGGCCTGGGCCATCGGCATCACCCGGAACCCATCCATCGCCGCCTCAATCGCCTTGGTATGATCAACCTCGGTGACAATAACTTTGGCGCCCATCCCCTTGGCACGGGAGGCAAACCCGCGTCCGCACCAGCCGTAACCCGCAACAATCACATTGGATCCGGCCAGAAGGTAATTGGTGGCGCGCATGATACCGTCAATTGTTGACTGCCCGGTACCGTAACGGTTATCGAAGAAATGCTTGGTCTGGGAATCGTTAACGGCGATAATCGGGTACAGCAGGGCGCTATCATTGGCCATTGCCTTGAGCCTGATAACCCCGGTGGTGGTTTCCTCGGTTCCGCCGATTATATGCTCAATCAATTCGCGCCGGTCGGAATGAAGCGTACTGACCAGGTCGGCGCCGTCATCCATGGTAATATGCGGCTTGAAATCAAGCGCCTGGTTGATGTGCTTATAATATGTTTTTCGATCCTCGGCATTTATGGAAAAGACCGAAATACCATAGTCTTTTACCAGCGAGGCTGCCGCATCATCCTGCGTTGACAGCGGATTCGAGGCGCATAGTGCAACGGTTGCACCACCCGCCTTTAGAGTCCGCATCAGGTTGGCGGTTTCAGTGGTCACGTGCAGGCAACAGGCCAGCCTTATTCCCTTCAGCGGTTTCTCTTTGGCAAACCGTTCACGGATCAGTTTTAAGACGGGCATATTGTTGTCGGCCCATTCAATCCGGAGCTTGCCTTTTGAGGCGAGTTTGATATCGGCGATATCACATTTAACTTTTTTCACAGGTCAGGCATCCTTCTGAAGCTCTTTGATCTTATCGGTTCGTTCCCAGGTGAACTCCGGTTCCGTGCGCCCGAAATGCCCGTAAGCGGCGGTCTTGCTGTATATCGGACGGAGCAGATCGAGCGTTTCAATAATTCCCCTGGGAGTCAGATCAAAGTTCTTCTTTATAATCTGTTCTATTTTATGCTCAGCTACTTTATTGGATTTATTGGTGAAGATCGTAATCGAAACCGGATCGGGAACACCGATAGCATAAGCCAACTGGATAGTACATTTATCGGCGAGACCCGCGGCTACAACATTTTTGGCGACGTACCGGCACATATACGCCGCCGAGCGATCCACCTTGGTCGGGTCCTTGCCGGAAAATGCCCCGCCGCCATGAGTAGCCATACCACCATACGTATCAACGATAATTTTGCGCCCCGTCATACCGGTATCCGACTGGGGGCCCCCGATTACGAATTTACCGGTGGGGTTGACATGGAATATGGTTTTATCATCAAGCATCTTTTCAGGTATTATATGTTTAATGACCTTTTCAATTATTTCACCACGGGCATCTTCGGTAATTTGTCTCCCGGTGCTGTCGAGAATTTCCTTTGTATGTTGAGTTGAGATTACAACCGTATCAACCCGTTCCGGAATTCCGTCAATATATTCAACCGTTACCTGCGATTTGCCGTCGGGACCGAGATAACCCAGAATACTCTGCTTACGCACTTCGGCCAGACGCCGGGCAAGCTTATGAGCCAGCATAATCGGCATCGGCATCAGCTCGGCAGTCTCCCGGCAGGCATAGCCGGTCATAAGTCCCTGGTCGCCGGCACCGCCGGTATCAACTCCCTGGGCAATATCGGGCGACTGGCTGCCGATAGCATTCAAAATGGCGCACGATTCATATGAAAACCCGTACCTGGCATCGGTATAGCCGATTTCCCTGACAAAATTGCGAACCAATTTGGAGATGTCGGCATACCCGGTCGTAGTAATTTCACCACCGACAATCATCAGCCCGATTGTCACAAAGCACTCGCAGGCCACGCGGCCTTTTGTATCCTGCCTTAAAACCTCATCAAGAACGGCGTCGGAAATCTGATCACAGATTTTATCGGGATGACCCTCGGTAACGGATTCCGAAGTAAAGAGAAAATTACCACCTGCCATATAAGCCTCCTTTTAGTTCTTACCCTTTAGATCGCCAAAACCGGAAGATTCTCCAATATTAAGACGGCGAAACGCTCCTTTTACCACAGCCCGTTCGCCGATCAGCGAGAATTCCAGAGCGCTCTGCCGCACGGAAGCTTCCCGGAAAATAATCGAATCCCTGATAATAGAACGCACAATGACGGCCCCATCGGAAATCGACACATACGGCCCAACCACCGATTCCTCAATTGAGGCTGACGGTGCAATATATACGGGAGGAATAATAACCGAGCCGGGGTAATCACGGTATGTCGTGCAATCCTTCAACAATTGCCTGTTTGTCTGAAGCACCATTTCCACATTGCCGCAGTCATACCAGCCGTTTACCTCATACGGAGTAAACTTCTCGCCTGCCCGGATCATATAATCGAGCGCATCGGTCAGTTGAATTTCTCCATCCGTGCGTTTGTCAAGTTCGACCAGCCGGTTCAAATGTTTATGCAGAACTGATGCATCATTAAAATAATACAATCCGATAATGGCCAGATCGGATCGGGGATGCTGAGGTTTTTCTTCAAAGGCGACGACCCTCTTCTCCTCAACAACGGCCACCCCAAACCTTCGGGGATCGGCGACTTTCTGAAGCCCTATCACGTTTTCACCCGCCTGAACAAACGACAAAAAATCGGTGCGGGCTATCGTATCGCCAAGACAGATTAAAATCGGACCCGGATCAATCGCATGTAGAGCCAGATGGACAGCATACCCCAGACCCAGCAGTTCCTTCTGTTCCACGAAGGTAGTTTTGAAATCATAAGTGCTGTCAACATATTCCTTAATCTGCTCGCCCATATGCCCGAAAACAATACAGACCTCCTCCGGCTCCAGTTCGACCAGGGGATCAAGGACATGCGCCAGCATCGGTTTCCCGGCCACCGGGATTAAAGACTTGGGCATCGAAAAGGTATGCGGCCTCAACCTGGTTCCGGCCCCCGCGACGGGTAGGATGATTTTCAGATTTCTGCTCATAGTCTCAGGCGCAATATATGAGTTTAAAAATCCAAATGGCAATTAATTTCTGTGAAATTATCTACAAATTATGGAGTCGTAGATA
>DAOWOO010000206.1 GCA_030642025.1 Candidatus Zixiibacteriota bacterium
AAAATCTCAGCCAGGACACCAGCTCCGTCTGCTCCAAGCAGATTGATTTCGGTATTGGTTTGGTTAACCCCGATAGCGTATTCAAACCCATCATTTTCAATGTAGCTGAATAGGATATTTGATCCGTTCAGTCCCCCGCCCAGTTTGATGCTGTCGGCATCGATATCGCGAGCACGCCAGATGACATTAAATGAAGCGCCGTATAAAAGAGGCATGTTGTAAGCTTTGACCGTCACTGAAAATGATTCCAGTGGATTAACCGTCTGATATCTCGGGGACAGGCGGATCATCGGCACTACCGGCCTGATGACGAGATCAACGATGACCGGGGCATCGGGAAGAACATTGGCTATTGCCGATCCCCTGAAAATCGTGATTGTTACAGGGCCGGCCTCTGTATATTTGATATCATTGACCTCGACCGTAAACAGCCGGTTGCGTCCGACCGGAACCGTGATATACCCTTCTCCTTCCTGCGTGGCTGAAGGAATGATAAGATAGCCATCCTGAATAACCAGTGACGCCGTTACGGCATCGACCATATCCGGTGCTGTCACGGTTAAAAGGTACTCATCATATTCTACTGCCGCCGGAGACATTATTTTCATACTGACCGGAACGCCGTGCTGGTTATTATCCACCGGCTTTTTGGAACATGAACCGGCAATTATCACGACCATTATTATGGCCGACAGGATTGAGAGAAGCATTAAACTATTTTTTCTTTTGATCATTTTCCCTCCCCTCCTTAAAAGGCCGACACAATGCCGCCGGTTATCCGGTAGCCGGTTAAATCGATTATGCCCCCGTCGGCGTCGCCGGTATAGAGCATTATCCCGATATCGAGATTCAGTTTTTCACCCAGCGAACGGCCGATGGCGCCGCCGTAACCGAGGATTTTCGAGTTGTCGAATCCCTTTTCGTTGGCGGCGATTGTCCTGTATTCCAGAGATGGAGCGATATACCAGTTTTTGACTGGGAACCATGATACCGTGCCGTCGATGGCAAACTCATTGCCGTACGATTTCAATTTCTGAAGTTCACTTTCCGTCGCGGGGTCATAATTGGTTTGCTCACCCCGTAGAAGGTATCTGATACCGGCCGAGATCGAATACATTTCGTTATCATAGTAACTGTTCAGGCGGAAATCGACCTGGTTTCCCTGCTGGAGCACTTTGGCGCCTTCCACTTTATCGGCGGTATAGAATGTGAAAGCCAGGTCGCCGGTCAGGGTGAGATTGTTGCGGGTTATCTCGGTCCCGACATTGAAACTTAGCAGATCGCCGGGGTTGTACTTATCGTATCCGTCATACGGTTCGTACGTTCCGTTGTACTGATACATCAAACCCGCCCCGCAGTGCGCCTCGCCGATCATGGTCGCCGCGCCCAGAAGCAGGCTGACCCCGAACCCCTCGCCGAAACGGCGCATCGGGAATGACAGGTAATTGTCGGACAGGTAATCGATTACTATCCATTCCTCTTCCAGTGACAGGCTTTTCTTGCCGACCGGAAGGTTTATTCCGAGCCCGGCCAAAAACCGGTCATCGTTGAATGAATGGTTAAACATAATACGGGTATCACTCAGGCCGGACAGGCTGTACGCCGTTCCCCGCTCATCGAGATCATTGGATGCGTTGGCGATATAAAAGCGGGCTTCGAGGTTTTCGCCCATCGGGACAAAGGCATTAACCGGAACCGCCAGTTGACTCAGGGTCGTCTTGCCGCCTTCCTCTTCCAGCGACCAGTCGGTATAAACAACCCTGATCGAACCCGAGGCCGGTTGACCATAGATGATCTGGGCTGACACCGATGTTACCAATAGTACTGCAAACATTACCGCAGATAGAATCAATCTCTTAATCATCGAATGACCCCCTTATAATTACCTGTCCGGCTCGCGTGACTATCGGTTGTATATTGGGACCGCGGCGTGAAGAGCCGTTGGGAATGATGCCGGAACCATCGATTAGCGAATTGATTCGGCTGTCAAGGTTGTCACCGCCTCTTGCGCCGGTATGTTCGTCGATTGACTTTTCAAATCCGGTAAATGTCATTTCGCCGGTTCCGGCCGGGGTTGTCAGAGCCAGTGAGGCCGACTGCGCCTCCCGGGCGGCCTGGGTGAAATCCTTGTCCTCGGCCGCCGCCTGGCCGAAGGCATTGGCGGCCGCCGCCATATTGCCGCGGCGTTTGAAATCCAAACCCCGACAATAGGCCATGAAGGCCAGATACGACTCGGTCGGTATTTCCAGAATGGCATCGCGCTCCTCGGGAGTAAGCTTGATACCCATCTCATCGATAACCTTAAAAACAAACTCTTTTTGTACTCTGAAAAACCGTGTTACATCACCTTCGGTCGGCTCGGTGATTTCGGTGCTGCTGTCGGCTGTATTGACAATAACGCCGTCAAGCCGGATTTCTCCGGAGCCCGCATCGAGCAGGGAACCGGTTACCAGTCGGCGACTGCCGATTATCCGACCCACCCGGGGAGCGCTGGCCGGATTGATATGGCCTGATTCGCCCAGTTTTAACTCATTCAAAATGGCGTCGATTTTCATCCGGTCAACCACCTTCAGGGAACCGACCTTGGTCAGGTCAGCCGAGGTGAACTCAGCCAGTCCCAGCCCGATCGGGGCCAGTTCGGCGGGGAGATGTGCGGCGTCGAAATCAACTACCGCAATACTGTTGGCTGGAATTGTGTCGGCATTTATTTCGGCTTCGCCGGCGACCACAATTTCGGCCTCTTTCCTGAATTTCTTCTCTATAAGTTTATCCAGGTGGGCGCGAACCATGTTACGGGTTTTCCCGTCGGTTTTCAGGTTCAACGCGCCGGAGTAAGCACTTATGGCCTGGTCGTACTGCTCGTGGCGTTCGTGAATTAGCCCTAAATACAGGTTGGTCCGGGCATCGGGGGCTATATGGTTGGCCTGCTTGAGAGCATCCTCGGCCTTGTTTAAAGTGCCCTTTTTATAAAAGGCGACCCCAAGCTCCCGCCATGCTCCGGCGTTATCCGGGTTGATGCGGATGTCCTCGTAAAACGCCTCAATGGCCCGGTCATATTGCCCCTCGTCGCTGAGCCGCCGTCCCTGCATGTACAGGCTTTGTGAACACCCGACCGCAAGCAGGACAATAATTATTAAAGGCAGTGTTTTAATCATAATATCCTCATTCAAGGTCTAAAAGCTTTCCGGTATTATTATCCGGCCAATGGTTTATAAATTTCCATTTTCCGCTTGGCTTCGGCAAAGGAAGTGTCGAGCTCATAGGCTTTCTTGAATGATTGGTATGCTTTCTTGTAGTCGTATTTGTCGGCGAAATCGAGTCCGCGAGAATATAACGTTGTGGCGTCAACCGATTCGCTGCCGCCGGCTTTTAGCAGGTCCCTGGTCTTTTCATCAAACTTGATATCAAGCTTCTTGGCCAGTTCCTCGACCAGCTCTTTTTCCACTTTGAAATATTCCGGCTTGCCTTCCTTATCGACAGTGGCGATAATTTCCGAGGTCTCCACGTCCACGGCCCGGACGATCATCCGCATCGTTTTACCGTCAAGCTGGGTGATGCTCCCGAAAACCATAATCGTGGCGCCCAGCACCTTGCCGACCTGCACCGCGGTGGCGCGGTCGACCTTGCCGGATTGCTGAAGTTCGATTTCTGATATGATACTGTTAATCTTGTCGCGTTCGACCACTTTCAGCGATGAAAATTTGGCGAAATCGCCAGCGAAGAAATCGGCCAGACCTTTGCTGATATATCCGAGTTTTTCCTGGTACTCGCCGACCGAGTAATTGTCAAACTGCATGATGGCGATAGTTCGGAGCTTCTCACCGCCGGGGCAGGTAAGCAGGTCGTTGACTTTTAAAATTCTGTACCAGCGGTCGCGAAGCTGCTGGGGCCAGAAATCATGGGGAAGAGTGATGGCGCAGGGATCGATTTCGACAATTTTGTCGAGATAATTGAATGATTTGCTGACATAATCCTGTCCCAGGGCATAGTTGCACATGCTGATGATGGAGTAAATGGCGACACTGTCTTTTGCCTGCAGGTTAGTCCGCTTTAAAAGGCCGTTGCCGATTTCAATTCCCTTTTCGAAATCCGCCTGGCTGTAATACTCAAAAGCCAGGGCCAGGTTTTCCGCTAT
>DAOWOO010000408.1 GCA_030642025.1 Candidatus Zixiibacteriota bacterium
GTTGGCGCGGTGGTATGTATCGCCGTCTGCATGTCGGGCGATATTGCCCAGGATCTTAAGACCGGTTATTTATTAGGCGCCACACCGAAGAAAATGCAGTTAACCGAGTTTATCGGTCTGTTGTTCCCGGCCGCCGCAATGGGCTTCACATTATATATTCTGGGCGAAACTTTCGGTTTCGTGGTAAGCCCGGAACACCCCAATCCGGTTCTGGCTCCGCAGGCCAACGTCATGGCGACCGTGGTTGAGGGAGTGATGAACGCCAGTATCCCGTGGGCTCCGATTTTTGTAGGAGGCTTTATTGCCCTGGCGGTCGAACTGCTGGGTGTTCAGTCGCTGCCGTTTGCCATCGGGCTGTATCTGCCGCTGTCGCTTTCAACACCGATTATGCTCGGCGGATTGGTAGCTCTTATTATTAAGAAGACAACCAGAGATAAAATCATTGAAAAAGCCCGGCAACAAATGGGAATTCTGTTTGCATCGGGTATCGTGGCCGGTGATGCTTTAGTCGGTGTCATGACCGCCTTTACAATATATGGTTCCGACAAATTCGGATCGGGCACTTATCGGGCGTTCTTTGAAAAACATGAGGGCATGATGGAAACGCTCACCGGCTCGTTCGGTCCCTGGGTTTCGGTTACGGCGATATTCGGCCTGGCGGTACTGATGTATTTCGTGGCCAGAGGTTCAGCGAAAAACAACGGTTGATTTACTTAATGAAAGACCTTTTAAATCGTAATAAATGGCCGCTGGTTATATTCCTGGCGGCCTTTTTTATCCGACTGATATATCTGATTCAGTCGCAATCCAACCCGGCCTTCTATCACCCGATGGTCGATGAACTCTGGCATCTGAATTGGGCCAGAGAGATAATTGGCGGCAATTTTTGGGGAGATGGGGCATATTTTCGCGCCCCGCTTTATCCGTATATCCTGGCTTTCTTTTTAAAAATCACCGGATGTTCGCTTTTCTGGACAAGACTACTACAGATAATAATCGCCTCCGGTTCGGCGGTTATGGTCTATCTATTGGGCAAAAAACTTTTCTCGCATAAGGTCGGCCTGTTAGCCGGGCTGGGATTTGCCGCCTACGGGACCATGATTGCGTATGAAACGATGCTTCTTATCCCCGTTCTGTTTATTTTTTTAAACCTCGTTGCGGTTTATCTATTATACCATTTCAAGGGCAGTCACAGGTGGTGGCACTGGTTTATCGCCGGACTTGTACTCGGGATGGCGGCGATTTCTCGTCCGAATGTTTTGCTCCTGGCGCCGGTTTTTGCAATCTGGATTTACCTGACAGCCGGAAAATTAGACGCAAAAAGAAGAGTCACCCTGGCGGCAATATATCTGGCCGGACTGCTTCTGCCGGTTTTTTCGGTTACAGCTCGCAACATGGCCGTTACCGGCGAATTTGTCCTGATATCCTCGCAGGGCGGTGTGAATCTCTATATCGGCAACAATTCTCAAACCGAGGGGTTGACCATGCTCATGCCGGAGATTAATCTGGATGAATCATTGCCATGGACAGAGTTTGCAAACGCTACCCGGGCCGCCGCCGAAGCCGAGGTCGGACATTCTCTCACTCCCGCCGGGGAATCATCGTTCTGGACATCAAAAGCGTTAGGCTTTATTCTCGATAACCCCGGGAAGTTTATTTCCCTAACGTTTAAAAAGAGTGTCTATTTTCTGCTCGGTTTCGAGAACTCGGATCAGACCGATTTGTACTTCAGCCGGAAGTATTCATCTCTTTACAGTATCTTATTATGGAACGGTGTTATCTATTTCCCGTTCGGGTTACTCCTCCCGCTGGCCGTGATCGGTGCTATCGTCTCATGGCCGGACAGGCGAAAACTCGCACTTATTTATCTATTCATAATCGGGTACATGCCTACCGTGGTGCTTTTTCTCGTCACGGCCCGGCACCGTCTGCCGGTAATACCGTTTATGCTCTTATTCGCCGCCGCCGGAATTATGGGGCTGGCAAAGCTGGCAGAAAGCAGGAAATGGCGCAGGTTTACCGGGCTTATGGCTCTTTTTCTCATTGTTCTGATTTTGTGCAACCGAACATATTTTGATATCGGCTTTTCCAACCCCGCCCAGACTCATTTCAACCTGGGACTGACTTATGACAGGCAGGGGAATCTTTCAATGGCGGAAGATGAATATCTTGCCGCCATGAGAGTGAATCCGAATTCTGCAACGACCTTAAATAATCTCGGTTTTGTACAATACCGTCTGGGTAAGTACGATGAAGCAATGAAGCATTTCA
>DAOWOO010000420.1 GCA_030642025.1 Candidatus Zixiibacteriota bacterium
GGCGCCGCACCGCTGACAAATGGTATGATCAATATGGTTGACCAGCCGGCAGGACGTACATCGCCAGAAATGACTTGAATCCGCGCCCAGCGGATTTTTTGATCTCTGTATTCTCCGGTTACGGGCGAAAAACAGGGCGGTCAGGGCCAGGACGGCAAAAATGATCAGGAAACCCATTCCGCCGGAGTCGGGATATACTTTCTGATAGAGTTCCTCGGTTATTCTGAATGATTCGACGATTGCCCTTAACTTAGCTTCGCTGTCAACGGCATGAGCGGCCGAAATCTCGGCGCGAATTAGAAACATTACCTGGCCGCCTGAAACCGGGCGGCAGATTATCACTTTTATATATTTCTGCATAGCCGAACCGTTATCGCCGGGCCGCCCTACATACCGGTTTTCGAGGGAAATGGTATGGTCGTCGTTATACGAAATGTCTTCAGCCCTGTCAGATGCGATACCAAGCCTGTCATACAGGCCGCTGATCGCCTCAAGCAGGTCGTCGTGCGAGCCGATCAGATTATCCTCATCGAGCCGATAATGTATGATTAACACAAAAGCGGAATCAGCCTCGGTGCCGGACATTTTCACGCCGTTCTGAATATCCGGTGCAACTGTCCAGTCAGATGGATATTCAAAACTGAAGTGCATCTGCTCCGATGAATATGTCGCTGTTTCCTGTGCCGGAGTGACAGTCGAAAACAGTAATATCGGAATAATTAACGCCAAATACTTCATGGTACTTATATCGGGACTGATCCTGAGTTTATTACTCTATCTCAGATCGATTCAGGTGGAGTAATCACTTCCTTCGACTTTTCTTTTTGGCCCCGGTGTCAAGGATGCCTGATATTTCTCCCCCAAAATCCTTTTTCAGTTCTGATACTATCAGCCCGGCGGCGTAAGTGATAAACTCCGATTTGCTCATGATCGGCGTATATATATAAGAATGGCCTTTCTTCTCGCGGATCAGGAATGACTTTTTTACCAGCCTATTCATGACGGTCATAATCGATGTATAAGCGTAGGCGTGCTCCCGGTTGATAAAGTAAAGCGCCCGTTTGACGGTCATCGGGCCGCCGGCCCAGATAATTTCAAGAACAAGCGCCTCCAGGGCGCCGCAGAATTTTTCCATACCCGGCCGGGATGGCCGAAATACGATTTCCGGCCGTCTGACTGAATTCATCCTACGGTTTCTTTCTTGAACTGAACAGCATCTTGACGCCGATGGCAATCAGCAGTATCGGCCAGATATACTGCCAAGTGCCGCCGGGGATAATATCGGCGTGGCTCAACAGCATGACTATGCCGATTATTAGCAGTAACGCTCCAATAAACATGCGGTTATCCCTGTTTGGTTTTTCAAAAAGATTGTTATCCCGGCGGTTAATGTCAATAAGAACTTATTCAGGACATTCCCCAAAAATCGGTTGAGATTTGGGTTAATGTAAATTATATCAAAAAGTCATTGATTTGTGGAGACAGCCATAGATATAAGATCGGGTTCTGAGTGAAATCCCGCTAAAAGCGGATAAAACGAAAAGCCCGACAACCTTTTCCATTCATCATTAATGTCGGGTTTCTCTTTCGCTTCACTCAATTCGGAACCCGACCTACCAGCTACTGAGACTATACAATATCAATCATGCCGGGAGTTAACCCGCTGTGTAATATCTGAACATTGCGTTTTGCAAATATATATTAATATCTCCATTTGCCGAAAAAACTATTGTAACAGTGCGGCTTTGAACATTCTTGGAAGGGAGAACCGATGCCCGCAAAGATCCTGGTGGTTGACGATGAACAGTCGATGTGCGATTTCATGGAGATTATGCTCTCCAAAGAAGGGTATGCTGTCGATCAGGTAAACTCAGGGAAAGAAGCGATTAAAAAAACCGATTCGGAATCTTATGATCTGATTATCGCCGATTTGATGATGCCGGAAATGTCGGGGATGGAGCTTCTCCGGGAAGTGAAGAAGAGCAGTCCCAACCAGGAATTTATTGTCATGACCGCTTTTGCATCGGTTGATACAGCGCTCGAGGCGATGAAAATGGGAGCACTGGATTATATCACCAAGCCGTTCAAGGTCGATGAAATCAAGCTGGTTATCGAAAAATCGGTCAGCCGCAAAAAGCTCAAAACCGAAAACGAATTTTTAAA
>DAOWOO010000321.1 GCA_030642025.1 Candidatus Zixiibacteriota bacterium
GATATTCTTGAAGGCTGGTCCCGAGGTGTACCCTCCGTAATGAATCGGCTCCGGCTGATTTAAGACCACAATTCCTGCGATTTTTGGATCATCGGCCGGGAAAAATCCGCCAAAGGAAGCCATGAACTTGTTTTTTTTGTATCCGCCTTTTTCAAGATCGGGAATCTCGGCGGTACCGGTTTTGCCGGCAATGGTTATGACATCGGATTGGACCGGCATGGCTGTTCCGCGCTCAACAACGCCGGTCATGAAGTGGCGCAGCATTTCGGCATTATCACTATCGAGCACCCTGGCAACCTTATGGTTTTTTATACGTTTTACAAGGTCGCCCTTACCGTTGACAATGCCCCGAATTATCTGGGGCCGGTACAGAGTTCCCCCGTTGGCCACCGCCTCGATAGCCGAGGCCAGTTGTAAGGGTGTAGCCGAAACGGCATGACCCATCGCCAAAGCGGCAATATTGTACTCCGACCACTTGCCCGGGTCGCCGATAGCGCCACAGGCCTCACCCGGAAGACCGACATAGCATTTCTGGCCAAAACCGAATTTCCGGGCATTTTCAACCAGTTTTTTTCCACCCAGTCTCTGGGCCAGTTTGGCCATACCAATATTACTTGAAAACTCAAATATTTCCTGAAAAGTAAGGCTGTCGAGTTTCTTGTCATCACGGAGCCAGCGGTAACCGCACCGCCATTTACCGTTCTCGCAGTATATCTTTTCATCCGGATCAGCCAGGTTTTCCTCGAGAAGAGCCGCCGCAGTGAATATCTTGAATACCGAACCCGGTTCAAAGACATCACAGACGGCCCGAAGTTTCACCGACCCGGTCTTGCCTCCGGCGCTGTAGTCGGCGGCGGCAAGGATTTCTCCGGTATGGCAGTCCAGAAATATGGCGCACCCATCCAGGGCGTTATGTTTTTCGACGGCCGTCTTGAGTTCCTCCTCGACAATCTCCTGCAGGTACCAGTCGATCGTGAGAATGACAGAATTGCCCGGAACAGGTTCTACCAGGGGAACCTGCTTTACCCGGTAGGTATTGCGCCGACCGTCGCGGAGGTAATCAATCAGTCCAGGGCGGCCGGCCAGAACAGAATCATATCCGAATTCGATTCCGGAAATACCGCGTCCATCAATGTCGGTACATCCCAGAAGTTGTTGACCGACACCGAGAAACGGATAATCGCGCTCCATCTCTTGTCTGATGTATAATCCGCCAACCGAATCATGAATAAGACGTGACACTTTTTCATCACACAAACGGCGGTCAATCCAGGTGAAGCGGCGAAGTGATAATTTATGCTTGCGCCGAGATGTCCCGGCCTGACGGCCGTACATGCGGTCCAGGTACCTGTTGATCTGCCTGATCTGGCCCTGGTCAGTCGGATAAGCATAAAGGGCGTTGCGATAAACAATAGTAGCGACCTCGCGCCCGGATCGGTCATACACCGAGCCGCGCGGCGCGCGCAATTCAATTTTGCCGGTTGACTGGCGTCCGGCCAGTTCGCGATACTCACTGCCATGAACAACTTGTATGAAAACCAGACGGGCGGCAAGAATCACAAAGGCGGTCGTTACCACCACGATAAGCAGGGCCGCTCTCATTTTAGAGGCATTATTTTTCATCAAATATCTCCCCGGTTTCCGCCCTGCTTTCCGAGATAACCGGCAGATGTTCGGCGAATTTCTTCAGAGAACCGACCACTTCATCAATGCCGTCGGGTGCACTTGCCGGCCGGTCACTGATAAGAGTGAAAAGATTATCGAAATTGACCTTACTCATACCCAGTTTACCAACCGCCAGACTATCAATACGATTCAGGCGTGTCAATTCGACAATGTCGGCTCTTGATTTCTTCACCTTATTTTGTAATAGAGAGTTTTCCTTCTCCAGTACATTCACCTCGCGCAACAACCCCATTACATAGACACTCTGCCAGACATGAATACAGGCCAGGACTATCAGGGTGCATATTACCAAAGCGGGAACCAGAAATTTCGATGATACCACCTGCCGTTTGAAAGACTTCCGAAGCCGGTTGGTCGCCCGGTATCTCTGAACCGACGTTTTCATTCGACCTCGATTCTTTCCGCCGCCCGAAGCCGGGCCGACCTGGCGCGGCTGTTATCGGCCATTTCATCCGGGGATGGTTTTACCACGTGCCGGGTCAGAATCGAGACCCGCGCGGTTTTACCGCAGGCGCAGATTGGAAGTTTTGGAGGACATATGCACCCTTTGGCTTCATCGGCAAGAAAGCGCTTGACAATCCTGTCCTCAAGCGAATGATACGAAAGCACCACCAGCCGTCCGCCGATAGTGAGATACTCCAGTGTTTTCGGCAGAACATTCCTCAACTGGGACAACTCGTCATTGACCTCAATACGCAGGGCCTGGAATATTCTGGCCAGCGAGGCGTTGCGGTATTTTGGAGAGAGCGCGGGAGAAAGTGCATCACGAAGCTCCCCGGTAGTGGTTATCCGTTTTTTCCGGCGGGCGGCGATGACCGCTCTTACGGCTGGCTTGGATCGTCGTTCTTCACCATACTCGCGAAACAACCTGGTCAACTCCGTTTCAGAATAGCCGTTGATTATATCCTCGGCGGTGCGGGCAGCATCCGGCCCCATCCGCATATCCAGCGGCCCGTCGTGCATGAACGAGAATCCGCGCCCGGGTGAATCTATCTGATGTGATGAGACACCCAGATCAAGCAGAATTCCGTCAACTCTGTCAACGCCGAAATTTCCAATCACGTCGTCCAATCGGGCAAAAGCGCTATTTAGAATTTTTATCGTCTGTGGAACCGACTTGAGCTTATCTTCGGCGGCCGCAACCGCCTCCGGATCCCTGTCAACGCCCAATAATGTCGCTTCAGCGGCGAGTATTTTCGACAAGTGTGCCAGATGCCCGCCGCCTCCGCAGGTCAGGTCGAGATAAATTCCGTCGCTACGTGTTACCAGATACCGAACCGTTTCCTCAATAAGAACCGGCCGGTGATACATCTCACTCTGCCTGGCCGTCTTTGAAATCAAAC
>DAOWOO010000472.1 GCA_030642025.1 Candidatus Zixiibacteriota bacterium
GATGATCTGTGCATAAATGTGTCTGGCGCTTTTTGTGATTGTTAATCTCAAACGTTCCTCTGTACCAAAAATATTTTTTCTGATATGTTTTTTTCTTCTTTTGTATCGACTTAATTTTAACTGATATTTGTTCATCGTAATTAGATTTAATTAATATTAATAATTCTTAAGCTGCAGTTTTTCCTGCTTTTCTTCTTACATATTCGCCATCGTATCTGATACCTTTTCCCTTGTATGGTTCCGGCGGTCTGAGCCGCCGGATGGCAGCGGCGGTATCTCCCACTTTTTCCTTATCAATTCCATTGAGCCGAATGTTGTTTTTTTTATCAACCGTGGCGCTGATTCCCTCAGGCAGCTTGAAATCAACCGGTTTGGAAAATCCGATGTTCAAGTTCAGAGTGTCGCCGTTCAAGGTGGCCCGATAGCCGATACCATTTATTTCCAGTACGCGTTCAAATCCTTCATTCACACCGACAACCATATTGTTGATCAAGGAACGGGTTAAACCTTGCAAGGCCCCGTTATTCCTTGTGTCCTCACGAACGGTGACCTCAATAACCCCCTCTTTAACTTCGACATTCACATTGGGATGGATCTTCCGCGACAAGTTCCCCTTTGGCCCCTGGACTGTAATCATCCGATCCAGCCAGGTAATTTTGGTTTTATCGGGAACCGGAACTGGTTGTTTACCTACGCGCGACATTTATCGTTCTCCTTGACCCGGCCTCGGTCTTAATCTTCCAGTTATAGAAATTAGGCCACCTACCACACATGGCACAAAAGCTCACCACCGATGTTTTTCCGCCGGGCCGACTTATCGGTCATGATCCCCTTCGAGGTGGATAAAATGACAACCCCTAATCCATTCAGGACCGGCTCGATTTTGTTTCCTTTCACATAAACCCGGCGGCTCGGCTTGCTGACCCTCTCCAAACCGAATATTGAGTGGGTCTGATCAGGGCCGTATTTTAAGTAGACCCGCAACATTCCCTGTTTGTCATCACTTACAAATTTGTAATTACGAATAAACCCTTCCGATTTCAGTACTTTCGCAATTTCGGTCTTCATTCGAGATCCCGGAATGTCAACACTTTTAAATTTGGCCTTCCCCGCATTTCTAATTCGGGTCAACATATCCGCGATTGGATCACTCATCGCCATGTTTGTCTCCGTAAATATTCACCGGTTCTTCCACCGATCGTTTGAGAATCAATTAAACTGTCTGTTTTATTTACACCGTCGTTGTGAACAAAATCGGAGTCATTATTACCAACTCGACTTGGTCACGCCGGGCAGACTCCCCTGGGAAGCCAGGGTTCGAAAGCAAATTCGGCACATACCGAATTTGCGTAGAAACGCGCGTGGCCGCCCGCATATGGGGCAACGATTATACGCGCGGACCTTAAACTTAGGTTCCCTCTTCGCTTTCTCCCTTAGCGCTTTCTTAGCCAAATCATCTCCTTTTTCAAAGGCCTCAATCCCTATCTAATTTCGAAACGGCATAC
>DAOWOO010000275.1 GCA_030642025.1 Candidatus Zixiibacteriota bacterium
ATCCCTATCGCAGGCGCGCCCCGTACGCGCAGCATCTTAATCGCCTCGATCACCTCTCTATAATCCTTGAGCTTAAGATAGACCTCCTCTTTCGGAAGCAGGGTCTGGTCCAGAAGTACAAGCCTGTCTTCCTCGAATTTTAATGTGGTGAAATTCATATTATTCCCCCATCACTGTGATTATAAGTTCACGGCTGCGGGCACGGTTGTCGAAATCCATAAACACGATCTGCTGCCAGGTGCCATGCCGAACCGTACCGGCCGCAACCGGCGCGGTTAACGACGGCCCGATTAATGCCGCTCGCAGATGTGAAAATCCGTTGCCGTCCCCCCAGGTCTTGTCATGCTCGTAGGGTTTATTGGAGGGTATCAGCTTTTCCAGAAGTTCGGGCATATCTTTTCGCAACCCCGGCTCATATTCTATCGTGGTAATGCCGCCGGTCGAACCGGGCACGAAGACATTTACCATGCCGTTGGTAATCCCGCTTTTTTTCACCGACTCCTCGACCTTGTCGGTGATATCGAATATCTCGCCGAAACCATTGGTCTCAAGGCAAATACCATAATTCTCCACCATCTTAATAACCTCTCGCTTTATCGCCATGCATTTTTTCCATTTAAAAAGCCTATCTGAAGATACAAAGATATGAAAAAATGGGAAACCGTAAAGAATTGTTTTAACGCAGTTCAAAAATTAAGGGCCATCCCTCGGGACGGCCCTTGATATAAATTGCGGAGATGATATATCTAATTTAACTAATCGGTCACATCGATCTTGACTTTCTTTGTGATAATCATGCCGCCATAACCGGGATCCTGGCTCTCAGCTGAAACAAAAGCTGTTCCGATAGCTCCCGGCGCGGTATAGCGGAATGCAACCTCACCCCAAGCGTTGGTATAGCCCGAAGCGGGTGATACAGTACCCAGGCTTGCGCTCGGTACTATCAGATGTCCGCCCAGAGGATTGCCGGAACGGTCGGTGATATAAACATCCATCGGAACCGTCTGACCCGGCGCGATTGTACCTTCGATATCTATATCCGATTGTTTCGCGTTGGCAATACTGGTATGCAGAGTGATGGTTATCCCCGCCGAGGGGCCATTGACTCCGCCGACCTGCACAACACCGTTAACCACACGACCGATACCGTCATCCGGAATCGAGTATGAATAATCCTTGTTAAGAGTCGGTGCGGTGTAACGGATACGCGCCAGCGATCCGTAACAGCCGTCATCCAGGTTACCCTGCAGAATCGATCCGTCGGTCATCAGGATTTCAACCGGAGTACCATCAATCATAACGTTAGTGTTAATATCTCGCGCGTCCACCCAGATATCGGTGTAGTCCTCGCCGTTGGCATTTAGATCGGAAGCATAACTGAGAATATTCACATATACTGCCGGTCCCGATACTATCAGGATAGTGGAATCCATCACGGTTCCGCCCGCTGTCTCGGCTCTGATTACTGCCAGACCGTCATCTCGGGGGTCGCCCGAATGATAGAGCGTGGCGCCGACGCCATCCAAAGTAATGGAAGCGGCTTCAACCATACCCTCATCGGTCCAGAAGAAAATCTCGGTTGTGTCGGCCACCGGGTTGCCATAAACGTCATTGACTATGGCGACAACATCAGCCTCGATATTGACATAATCCCAGCCTCTGATATTGCAGGGATTGACGCCGATCGAAATCTCGAAGGGCGGGCCGGCGTTGATGTTTATCAATGTGGAATTGGAATAAACATCGCCGTTTTTGGCCTGTAACATGACTGTACCGGATTTGATACCGGACAGCATCGTGATTGTCGCCTCGCCGATCACATTGGTCAAAGACGTAAGCGTATCGGGCGAGGTTTCGTCGGGATCGTATTCGGAAATCGTTAAACGTTCGCCGCCGCCGGGGCCATAGGCTATGAAAAAGTCAATCGGCAGTTCACTCTGCACCCTGTTGCCATAGGCATCAAAACAGACGGCTGTCAGGTTGGCGAACTCTATTCCACCGGTCGCCTTGACCTGTATTTCATTGCGATCCGAGGTCAGCGCGATCGAGGCTATTTCAGACGATGGTCTCAAAACAAGCGGATGTTCGCCATAGCTTGAGCCCTGCTCATCCACTATTGTAGCGCGCAGATAAATCAGGCCCGACAATGTTCCGGCGGTGTAATCAAAGCTGATCGAACCGCCCGAGGCCGTGACTGTCTTGGGCACATTTCCGACCCTGTCCCAGATTTCGTTATCGTTTAAATCCACCAAAACATAATCGACGTTTTCGGTAAAATAACCGTCTTCATCGACATCCTCAAAGCGCTCTCCCACTTCGATCTTGACCACCTGTCCGTCCGCCACCGGTTCGTTGTCGTTATCCCAGATGGAAACCACAACATCGCTGACAGCTTCGCCGTCGGCCAACGCGAATGACGGGTTGACTTCAAACTCGAATCTCCATTGACCGGTCTGATATCCGGATGAATTCATAACCTGGGTTGTATAGGTGGCCCAGGCCTCGGTTGAAGTGGCGGCCATTATTGAAATCGCGCCGGTATCAAGCGGCACGAACTGACAGCTGAATGTTCCGTCACCGCCGCTGGTCACAGCCGCGGGCAGGAAATAGCCGGCCTCAGTCGGGTCGACTGTCAATACCACCTGGCGGTTAGCCACGCCGTCGCCGGCCGAATCCACAACCATGCCGGAGATAACGGCTTCCTCACCCATCTGGATATCAGACGGGGTTGACGTCAGTGAGGTAATCCTTTCGAAGTCATCTCCTCCCCCTGAAGTACCCATATAGGTGTCGTCTCCGCAGCCTGTCAGAAACAGTACGGCGAAAAGCAGCGCTGCCATTCCGGCGGTCAGTTTAAAAATTTTTCTTATCATCACTTCAATCTCCCCTTGCCAGGAAACCGGCTTTCTTCAGTTTTATTGTTGATTCCCCTGGGGTACAGGGGCGGCCGCGAGATTCCGGCCCACGATTGTCGGCGTTACGAATATTACCAGATCACGGTTTTCGACTTTCTTCTTCTTATATCCGAACAGATAACCAACCACCGGGATATCTTTCAGGACCGGAACTCCAATATGGGTTTCGATCACATCCTGAGTGGTCAATCCGCCGATCACAACCGTCTGGCCGTTCTCCACGACCACATTGGTCTCGGCGTTTTTGGAGTTGATAATAATGCCGTTCGGATCATATTCATAGGTCGAGCGTTCCGGGATCAGATGCATGAGAATTCTGTTTTCGGAGGTGATGTGAGGCGTTACCCTGAGAATCGTGCCGACCTCTTCAAATGTAATGACGACATTACCGTTGGGATCGAAGGTTTTGATCGGAATCTTCTGTCCGCTCTGAATCTTGGCCTCTTTGTTATCGACCGTGGTTATCTCGGGATGCGCGATAATCTTGCCGTTTCCGTCGGAAACC